>CAURHZ010000018.1:0-11358 GCA_963524345.1 uncultured Streptococcus sp. | reverse complement strand
AATTACAACAGGAGCGGATGGTAAGGTTTCCAGTGTTGCTTTGAGTCAATAATAACCCTCAGTATTTGAATTTTTACAATCAAAAACCCGTAACCTTTAAGAGAGTTACGGGTTTTAAACTATTAAGCCTTATCCAGTTGCCAGAGGGCTTCAATCTCTGCTAGGGTGCTAGCTTGTGAAATGGCTCCACGGAGTTTAGCTGCACCAGATGTTCCACGAAGATAGTGAGGAGCGAGGTCACGGAATTCACGAACTGCTACATTTTCTCCTTTGAGGTTAATCAAGCGTTTCAAATGTTCGTAGGCGATTTTCATCTTATCTTCAAAAGTCAAATTAGGTAGGATTTTACCTACTAGAAGATTGTATCAGTTATATCTCGAAAGAAAAAAGAATAAATTTAACTATAAAACCTGTTTTATTGAATGAAAAAATGGTAGAATAAACATCAATATCAAGTGAAATGTGGAGTGTTACAAACAATGAAGTCAAAAATGTTTCGATTTTATTTTGTTTTGTTATTTATTTTCTTTTTTTATTTTTCATTTTCAATATTTAACCGAACGTACAGTGGAATCACCGTAGATAAACATGAGAATGAGTGGATAGTTAGACAAGTCCATAATCTGGGAAGCTTTGCAAATCATCAAGAGATAATAGGGTCATCAATTATACAAATAGACGGTCAGAGTCCAGATAGTAATTTCTTATTATCTCGATTTTTAATTGTTGAACCGCTTCATTCTGTGACAGTGTTAGATAGAGGAATTTCAAAGAATTTAATAATAGAATCTGGGAAATCAAGCCAAATTATCTTTCTTGTTTTATCAATCATTGCTTTTCTGATTCTACTGTTATTTTGCTTATACATAAAAGGTAGAAGTAGAGGAAAAACTGGAAAACGATATTTTTATTTTATTATTTATACTAGTCTGATGTTATTATCGATTATTCCATCAAGTATAGGAGATGTATTTGGTCGTAGTCTATTAATTTCATACTTGACTTTATTTCCATTATTCATGGATATTTTCATTAGAGTGTTAGTCCTGAAGATAAAAGGTTCAACCATTTCTAACTTTTCTCGTATTATACTGGGCTATTCACTCATCACTCAACTTTTGTTTGTTTATAATCTTATACAGCCCATTGATTTTTTGACCATCTTTTTTTCTAGGGGGGTATTTTATTTAGTATTTTTCTTTTTAGTTATCCTACTGTTAAAGATGCTTATAAATTACTCTCAGATAAGAGAAATGTTGCCAATTCATACCTTATTTTTAGCAGTTCTTGCCTTATTTCCTCTATTTTTTGGATATATTTTTCCGATTGGTAAGGAAGTTTCGTTTATTTATAGTATTCCTCTATTGTTGCTTATTTTGTTCTCTATTGTAAATAACTTGATACTAGAGCGAATGATATATGTTGCTTGGAAGTGGAACCCGTTCATATATAACTTGATATTTGCCGTTTTTTTTACTAGTCTAATTATTCTTTTTAGTCTGTTATTAAGAGAATTTTCTCCAATTTTTTTCGTTCTTTACACTTTTCTTTTTTCGCTAGCTTTGTTACCTGAAATAAGGAAAATGATGTTGATTAGCCATAAGATGGAGGGAATCTTTAGTAGTTTTCATACTTTTGTAGCTACTGAATTGGAGAGGGAAGAAATTGCAACGTTTATACATGATACTACAATTCAGAAGGTTATTTATTATAAAAAGCAGTTAGAAATTAGTGAACAAATTAATAGGATAGCTTTATTAGAGATGTTGGATGATATTGTCTTTGAATTAAGAGATTTATGTTCCAATATCTATCCTTTAATGGTGCATGAATTAGGGCTGAAAGAATCTATTACTAGCATATTAAACCAATTCATGAAGATGGAAACTGTTTCGATTATGACAACTTTTTCAATAGATGAAGAAAAAGTTAATGATAAAGTAGGCACGTTTGTATTAAGGACAGTTAAAGAATTAGTAAATAATAGTATTCTTCATGGGAATGCTAGAGAAATTACTGTAGATTTATCTACAAAAGAAAAGATTTTATCAATTGTAGTTATAGATGATGGTATTTTTAAGGGAAACTATCAGTCTAATGAACATCATTTTGGTTTAAATAGAATTGTAGAGAAGGTTCATTTATTGGGGGGAACTGTTCAGATAAATATAGAACCTACAAGTGTGAAGATACGAATACCTATAGAAGGGAAGAAAAATGATTCGTTTGGTTTTGATTGATGATCACAGTTTAGTATTACAAGGATTGGAGAACTATTTTTTAAAGGAAGATGATTTTAAAATCGTTGGTTCCTATACAGAAGTAGCAGATTTACTTCTTTGTCTCAAGCATGAAAAGGTAGATGTGCTAGTTATGGATTTTATGCTGAAAGGAGTAACGGCATTTGATGTTATTAGTCAAATAAATAGATTTCTGAATACAGTTCCCAAGATAGTTCTTTTGTCAGGGTTTTATGACACTTTGTTACATAAGAGAGCGATGGACTTTGGGATTCAAGCTTTTTTACCCAAAGAAAGTTCTTATTTGGATGTTAAAAGTGCAATTTATGCTGTTTATAAGGGCAATCATATTATCCCAGATGGTTTGATAGAAAAGCAAGAAAATAATCTATTGACAGATACGGAGTTAAGTGTATTGGAACTTATTGTAAAAGAATATTCTAATGAAAAGATAGCAAATAGTTTATTTGTCAGCAGGAGAACGGTGGATACCCATGTTTCCAATATTTGTTCAAAGTTGGGAGTGACGAGTAGAGTTGGAGCTGTACGTGAGGCTATTCGATTAAATCTAGTATCTTTATAATTTATCCTAAAAAGGCAAGAAGGTTTTCGTAAATTACGGATTCTTTCTTGTCTTTTTTTGTTTAATATAGAGTCAGTTTAACAGATTGGAGAAGGATATGCTAACAGTAGATTATTTACTTGGAGATAATAGAAATCGCTATTTTGGTAGAGGACATAAGAGAACGACTTATTTAGTTAAGTTGAAAAACATTTTAGAAGGAGTTGGTTCTCTTCATCAAGAAGGTTTGTGGTCTAGTAAACAATCTGAAATTATACAGCAGCACCTGAGTACATTAGATGGAATAGTATTAGCTCATTTATTTGGAAGTGAAATACTGAAAAGAATGGGAGTGAGCTTAAATCAGTATAGGTTAAGCCATTTTGAGATAAAGTCAGGGATAAAAGCTATAGAAGAATTGGTAAATTTAAAATTAGAATTACAAAATTTCAAAATGACGAATCAAGTAATTGAATTTGATTGCTTGGTAATGGATATGAAAGTTTGTTTAGGATATCAATTATTAGAATGTATGGAAAATGTAGCTGCTATAGGAGAACAAGGTAGAGATTTTTATCAACTCATTTGAGAGATAGACAACATGATATATACGATGTTGAGTTTTCAGATAGTAGTATATCTTGTAAGGCAGAGCAAGTATTGATCAAAGATATTGAATATAGTGGTGTAGGTAGTCTAGAAAAGAATTATTATAGTTTGTTAGAACTTCTGATTATTTTTTCTCAAATGGCAGAGATGTTAGCCTACCATATAGAAGAGATATCGCGGGAGGAGAGCAATACCATGTGGATGAAGCAAGTGAGTGCAGACTTGAATTCACCAATTTTGAACGGAGTAGTAGAGCTTAGTGGTAGTGTTTCAAAAAATAGATTATTAAAAATTAGAGAAGAGCATTGGAAAGTCTACGAAATGTCCGGATATGATATAGATCATAAGGTAGTCTTTAAAAGTAAAATAGCTCAAAAATTACCTGATGGAGGGGGACAGTGATGGGAAATAGAGAATTAAGGTTAGTCATATCAGGAACTTATTCTACAGGTAAGACAACAACTGCGACAGCTCTTTCGATTGCAACGGGCCTTCCCTTAATTGACGCTTTATCTGCGAGGGAAATTTTGACAGATTTATATCCTGGCAGAAGATTTCAGGATATGTCATCAACTGAATTAATGGCACTGGGGCTAAAGCGTTTTGAAGAGAGAATTCGTACGGAAGGAATTTTATACAAGGAACATGGAAGTTTTCTATCAGATGGTTCAGTATTGAATGAATGGATTTACGGGACTGTTCGAATGAGGGTAGGAATTAACCCAGGATCAGCATTCATTCATCGATTGATGAAATCTATTTTAGGTATTCCAGGTCGACGATTTTTCAAAAAATATTTGACTGCCTATGGGGTTGTCTCTAAGAATCATGCGAAATTGTGGTATACAGATGTTGTCCATCTACCAGTAGAGTTTGCAATGGATCCAGATGGGCATAGACCAGTATCTGAAGAGTATCGAAATTTATCAGATGAGGAATTATATGAAGCTTATAGGAATTTGGGTCTGACACCTTATTGTGTCAAAGGTAGTCAGAAAGAACGGTTAAATCAGATCATTCAACATTATGAGTTGCCAATAGTTGTTTCAGTAGATGAGGCTATTTCCTTAGCTGAAAAGGTTATACGAGAAAACAGGGAAGCAGTATCTAAACGTATCATAGAACAGTATGAAGAGCCTACATTAAAGGAAAAAATAAAATTTATGACAAGATATTAGGAGTATGTATGATTCAGTTTCAAAATATTAGTAAGATTTATAAGGTAGGAGAGCAAGAAGTTCGTGCTTTAGATCAAGTTAGTTTTTCTATTGAGAAAGGGAAATTTACAGTTATTTTAGGTCCATCAGGTTCAGGGAAAAGTACGTTACTAAATTTACTTGGTGGGATGGATCGTGCGACATCAGGAACCTTTATATTTGATGAGGAACTAGTAACAAAGTTTACGGACAAGGAATTATCTGCTTATCGAAAAGATAAAATTGGTTTTGTTTTTCAATTTTATAACTTAGTTCCAAGTTTAACAGCCAAGGAGAATATAGGTATTGCAGCAAATTTAGTGAAAAACAATAAAGAAATTGATATGTATTTAGATCAAGTTGGTTTACTTCATAGAAAAAATAATTTTCCTAATCAACTTTCTGGAGGTGAAATGCAACGTGTATCAATTGCAAGGGCATTGGCTAAAGAACCTAGTCTATTATTGTGTGATGAACCTACAGGAGCGTTAGATTCAAAGACAGGTGATAGTATTTTAACTTTATTGAAGGAAGTTTCTAGAAATGGGAATGCTGCAGTTGTAATGGTTACACATAATAGAGAGTTTGCTAAATTTGCAGATCGAGTTATATATTTGAAAGATGGAAGTATTGAAAAAATAGAGAATAATGAAGAGGTGCTGGGATGAGGTATCTTCATATAAAATTATTAAGAGATCTTCGGCAAAATTGGCAACAATTTTTCTCTGTTTTTCTGATGTCTCTATTAAGTGTATTAATCTTTGTAGGGCTACAAGGAGCTTGGCATGGACTTGAAAAGAGTCTAGAGAGTTATTTGAAACAATCTGAACTTCCTGTTGTTTGGGTTCAAGCGAGACAAATTGATGAATCAAAAATTAAGCAGGTTGAACTATTATCTTCTGTTGAAAAAGTTATCAGTAAAAAGAAAGGATTTGCTAATATTGTTCGTTTAGACAAGACTGACGGACGAATCAATCTTGAAACGATTACAGATAATCAACTGGTTACAGTAACAGAAGGAAGTTCTTTTTCTGAAGGAAAACAAGATTCGATTTGGATTGATGGGAATTATGCGAAGAAGAATCATTTACAGATTGGAGATTCAATTTCTATTTCATCAAGGGGGAAACAGATAGATTTAGAAATTGTAGGATTTGTTCAGGCCACAGATAAGATTTATTTCACAGGTAGCATGGAATATATCGCTCCAAATCCTGACAATGATGCCTATGGTTATATTGCAGATAATGAAATTGCAAAAGGAATTCTGGGTTTATCGTCAGATAATGCCTTAGAAATTTATGGTTCTAAGGTAGATTTGCGAGGAGATTTAGAGTCTATTTTTGGGGGCGATTTAGTTTCTTATCAAGATCAAAAAAGTTTAACTGAAATATCAGAAGCTACCGATCGAGTTGGGCAAATTAGAAACTTATCTTACTTATTTTCTTTTATCTTTATTTTGTTAGCTATTTTGGCTATGTTTACAACCATTCAGCGTTTGATTGATGGCCAAACAAAAGAGATTGCTGTATTAAAGGCTCTAGGCTTTTCAAATCAGGCTATCAGTTTACATTATATTTTATTTGGCTTAGTAGTAAGTTTATTAGGAAGTTTCGCAGGCTTTGCTATTTCTCCCTTGATGTCATGGTTTGTACTAGAAACTCAAAAGTCAATGTTTACACTTCCAAATTGGCAAATATCTTATTCGTCTTCATCAATGGTTGTCGGTATTGTAGTCATTATTATTTGTGTTTTAGCTGCCTATTTAGCTTCTAGAGAGTCAGCTAGAGGCTTACCAGCAATATTTTTAAGAGGTAAAGAAAAAGTTGCTAAATCTGTTTTTGTGGAAAGATTTTCCTCTATCTGGCAACGAATTTCTTATCCTTCTAGATGGGCAATTCGTGATGCCTCGTTTAATCGTATTCGAGTTTTGATGGGAATCGTGGGAGTTGCAGGAAGTATGATGTTACTGATTGCTGGAATTGGTATGCCTGTGTCCATGAATCATCTTGTTGATAAGGCATACAATGAAGATTTTTCTTATTCAAAACGACTGACCGTAGCGGATTATACCACTTCTAAGTCCAGATATGGTGGGCAAGGCGTACAAATCTCACAAGCACATTTTAATCCAGATGATAGCTACAATCGTTTATTGATTATATTTGATGATGGAGATATGATCCAAGCAAAAACAGAGAGTGCTGATTCTTTGAAAGATGATGGTTTGTATGTAACTAGATCATTTGCCCATTTAGCAGGTATTAAAGTCGGAGATTTTTTAAATGTGACTCCCTATCAAGATGGTCATACTTACAAGTTTGAAGTAAAAGGGATTGTCACAAGTGAAACCAATCAAGGGGCTTATCTTCATGCTAGAGTCTTTGAAAAATCAGGGGGAGATTTTACTCCACATACTTTATTAGTTGGGCCGGAGGTGGACGAAGATACTATTAAGCAAGACAAAGGTGTTCTATCTGTCATTGAAAAAGGGAGCCAAGAAAAAAATGCCTATGATTTTGTATCTAGTTTGATGAGTGTATTTCTAATGATTATTGGCTTTGCCTTATTACTTGTTATTATTGTTCTCTATAATCTGGGCTCTTTAAACTTTGTAGAGAGAATGAGAGACTATGCTACATTACAAGTATTAGGATTTTCTAATCAATATCTACAGATGGTAACTCTTTTTGAGACTATACTAACTACCTTTATTGGTTGGCTAGTAGGAATTCCTTTAGGCATATGGTTTTTGAAAGAATATGTAGCAACATTTTCGACGATTCGAATTGAGTATACCGCTTATATCAGTATGTATGTCCTTGCTTCTGCTACGTTATTGGTTTGGTTTACATCTTTAGGGACTGCTTATTTTATTAGTCTTCGTATGAGAAAGATTGACATGATTAGTGCTCTAAAGGGGGTAGACTAGTATAGTCAGTTCTGAGTGAATTTATAGACATTTATGAATAATTGTTAATCATCAGTTCTAATACTCAATGAAAATCAAAGAGCAAACTAGGAAGCTAGCCGTGGGCTGCTCAAAGCACTGCTTTGAGGTTGTAGATAGAACTGACGAAGTCAGTAACCTATATACGGTAAGGCGATGCTGACGTGGTTTGAAGAGATTTTCGAAGAGTATAAGGTCTAAATTTACCTATTTGTGTTTCGGTTCACTGCATTACTGCATTCAAAATCCGTCAGCTCAATAAGAGTTGACGGATTATTTTATATTTGGGCTAAAAATTCTTCTGTAGTAAGAATTTGAGCAAACTCATCTTGTAGAGAAAGGAGGTTAATCTCATGGATAGTCTCAGGAGAGATGGCCTGACCGTTTTTGTTAGATAGGGTAAAACTGGCAGTAGCATCTGCTAGTAAAGTGACTTCAAAACCAAGATTTGCTGCCATTCGTGTCGTAGTAGATACACAATGAGGCAGGGTCAAACCAACAAGGACTAAATGACCAATCTGATTTTTTCGTAAATAGGTTTCAAGATTTGTTCCAATAAAGGCGCTATTAACCGTTTTTTGAAAGACAGGTTCTGAAGCAAATGGTTCAAATCCACTTTTAGACTCCTGATTTTGTTTGTTATGAAATTGGGACTGGGGATTGTCAGATATGTGTTGAACATGTAAGACTGGAAGAGCGTGTTTACGAAAGTATGCCAGTACCCTCAATGCTTGTTGTTCAGCTTGAGGGTTGTTCCGTTCTCCCCAGATAGGTCTATCAAATGCTTTTTGCATATCGATAATCAGTAGAGCAGTATGAACCATGTTAAGCCTTATCTAACTGCAAGAGAGCCTCAATCTCTGCTAGGGTGCTAGCTTGTGAAATGGCTCCACGGAGTTTAGCTGCACCAGATGTTCCACGAAGATAGTGAGGAGCGAGGCCACGGAATTCACGAACTGCTACGTTTTCTCCTTTGAGGTTAATCAATCGTTTCAAGTGTTCGTAGGCGATTTTCATCTTATCTTCAAAGGTCAAATCAGGTAGGATTTCTCCTGTTTCAAAGTAATGATTGATTTGGTTGAAGAGGTAAGGATTTCCCATGGCAGCGCGGCCAATCATAACTGCATCAGCACCGACTTCTTCGATGCGTTGCTTGGCTTCTTGAACTGTACGGATGTCACCGTTGGCGATGAAGGGAATCTTGGTCAGAGCTTGAGCTACGTCGTGCAAGGTCTCAAGGTCTGCGTGACCTGTATACATTTGCTCACGGGTACGGCCATGCATGGCGAGGGCAGAAACGCCTGCAGCTTCAGCAGCGAGGGCATTTTCTACTGCAAGAGCTGGGTCGGACCAGCCGGTACGCATCTTGACGGTGAGGGGAATATCAAGGACAGACTGAACCTTGTTGATAATAGAGTAAATCTTGTCTGGATCCTTGAGCCACATAGCGCCAGCTTCGTTTTTCACGATTTTGTTAACTGGGCAGCCCATGTTGATATCGACGATATCGGTCTTGGTATTTTCTTGGATGAATTCTGCTGCGCGCGCTAGGCTGTCTTCATCACTACCAAAAAGTTGGATAGAAACAGGGTTTTCACCTTCATCGATATGAAGCATGTGCAGGGTTTTTTCATTGTTGTATTGGATTCCCTTGTCAGAGACCATTTCCATTACAACGAGTCCAGCTCCAAGCTCTTTTGCGATAGTACGAAAGGCTGAGTTGGTCACGCCAGCCATGGGTGCTAAAACGGTACGATTGGGAATCTCAACATTGCCAATCATAAAAGGTGTATTAAGATTTGTCACGAATGAGTTCCTCCAGGTCGTTTTCATCAAAGTTGTAAGTAGTTTGGCAGAATTGACAAGTGATTTCTGCTCCGTGGTCTTCCTCTTTCATTTCCTGCAAGTCTGAGCTTGGAAGGCTAGCAAGAGCGTTCATAAAGCGCTCATGGCTACAGTCACATTGGAAACGGATTTCTTCTTCAGAAAGACGCTTGTAGGCCTCGTCGCCGTAGATAGCCTTGAGGAGGGCTTCAATATGGTCTTCACTCTCTAGAAGCGTCGAGATAGCTGGCATTTCTTGGATGCGTTTTTCAAAGCGAGCAATCTCTTCTTCCTTGGCTCCTGGCAAGACTTGGACTAGGAAACCACCTGCAACCTTGACCTTGTCTTCCTCGTCCAAAAGGACATTGAGGCCGACTGCTGAAGGTGTTTGTTGGCTTTCAGTCAGGTAAAAGGCCAGGTCTTCACCAATTTCTCCAGAGATGAGAGGAGTCATAGAGTTGTAAGGATTTCCAGTACCGTAGTCTGTGATAACGAGGAATTGACCATTTCCAACAAAAGGTCCGACTAGAACTTCACCAGTTGCAGTCTTTTTGATGTCAACACCAGGATTTTGAACATAGCCTTTAACGTTCCCCTTGGTGTCAGCGACGGTGATAATAGCACCTAGAGAGCTAGATCCCAGCACCTTAACTGTTAGTTTAGTATTTCCTTTTTCATTGGCTGCGAGAATCTGGCTAGCGATAAGAGTTCGACCAAGCGCTACAGTTGAGCTAGCTTGGGTTTGGTGTTTTTCTTGAGCAGTGCGGACGGTTTCTGTGCTATCAAGGACAAAAGCACGAAAGGCTCCACTTTCTGATATAGTTTTAATAATTTTATCCATAGCTACTATTTTAGCATAAAAATGCCCAAAGGGGGAGCCGTGTGTTTGCTGATTTTCAGGATAATGGACCAGGAAATCAGCATGAAAATAAAAAGAGAAACAGATTATTTCAGCATTTGTAAGATTTATGCTATGCTTAAGGTAGAAAATGAAAGGGGTAACAAATGTATTTAGGAGATTTGATGGAAAAGGCTGAATCTGGCCAATTTTCAATCCTTTCCTTTCTATTACAAGAGTCTCAGACGACCGTCAAGGCTGTAATGGAGGAAACAGGATTTTCAAAAGCAACCCTAACCAAATATGTCACCCTACTCAATGACAAGGCTTTGGACAGTGGCTTAGAGCTGAATATCTCCTTAGAGGATGAAAATCTGCGCCTGTCGATCGGTGCAGCTACCAAGGGGAGAGATATTCGGAGCCTGTTTTTGGAGAATGCTGTTAAATACCAGATTTTGGTCTATCTTCTCTACCACCAACAGTTTTTAGCCCATCAGCTGGCTCAAGAATTGATGATTAGCGAGGCTACGCTTGGTCGTCACTTAGCTAGCTTAAATCAGATTTTGTCAGAATTTGATTTATCCATCCAGAATGGACGTTGGCGAGGTCCAGAGCATCAGATTCGCTATTTCTATTTCTGTCTTTTCCGCAAGGTCTGGTCGAGTCAGGAATGGGAAGGTCACATGCAGAAACCAGAGAGAAAACAGGAGATTGCCACTTTAGAAGAAATCTGCGGTGCAAGCTTGTCTTCGGGGCAGAAGTTAGACTTGGTTCTCTGGTCCCACATCAGTCAACAACGTCTACGGGTCAATGCCTGTCAGTTTCAAGTCATAGAAGAGAAAATGCGAGGGTATTTTGACAATATTTCCTATCTTCGTTTGCTGAGAAAGGCTTCGTCCTTTTTTGCTGGGCAACACCTTCCTCTAGGAACTGAGGATGGTGAGATGATGATTTTCTTCTCATTTCTCCTATCTCATCGTATTCTTCCTCTTCATACTATGGAGTATATTCTTGGATTTGGAGGGCAGTTGGCAGCTTTACTGACGCAATTGATTCAAGAAATGAAGAAGGAAGAGTTACTGGGTGATTATACAGAGGACCATGTTACCTATGAACTCAGTCAGCTTTGTGCTCAAGTC
>CAURHZ010000017.1:0-11547 GCA_963524345.1 uncultured Streptococcus sp. | reverse complement strand
ATCAACCAATAGTAGGCTACTGCGACACTGGTCAACTCACTATCTGATGCTTGATAATAATGCAAAAAGGCTTTTAATAAAGGCTTGTCTATCAGCTCTTTCCACCACTTTTTCATGTCACACTCCTTCACTTATAATCTTGATTAATTTCTTCTTACCAATTCCATCATATCATAAGGTAGGGTATTGGCAGCTTCCTTCAAGGAATAGTTTTCTAGGTTATTTACATTTTGTCGTAACTTCTTGGCATACTTGGTTGTAATCAATCGTTTTTCTTCATATTCGAAAATCAACTTGCGCTCTAGGTAATAGCCTCTTAGCATCTCATCGATATTGTTGGGTTTGACACGATTGATAACCCGTTCGACAAAGGCACCACTGGTGATAATAGCTGTTTCTCGGAGACGAGAATCCTGCATGAAGCTGATCAAAGAACTCTTATAAACCCCTTTAAGGTTCTCCAGACTTTCGATAATCATCTCTGTATTTTCTAGATAGAGCTCTGCAATTTGGTCATAGTCAAGGGCTCTGAGTTTCTGTGATTCTTCATTTTTCCAACTGCGAAAGGTCTTGCCTAAGGTAAAGACTTCGTGAAGAAGAAAACGTAAAATCCGCAAGGAAACAAGGAAATAATAGGTCAACCGTGAAGCAAATTTGCGATTAATACCTTGTTCCATGTTTTTCAAATAACGTTGGTAGACCCGATAAGCACGCTCACTCATCTTGCCTTCTTCATAAGCCTGTTCCAATCCATCACTTTCAATACTGAGGATAAGAAGTTTCAAGGCCTCCCAGTCTTCTTGAGCCCCCTTATTTTCTTGACTCAGGATAAGATTTTCAATACGTCCATGATAATTGTCAATGGCTGCATAGAGAGGGAGCTTATTCCTGGTATCTTCTAACTCTTTTTCCAACTCTAGCGTCACTTCATTCAAAATA
This sequence comes from uncultured Streptococcus sp., assembly GCA_963524345.1. Classification (GTDB taxonomy): domain Bacteria; phylum Bacillota; class Bacilli; order Lactobacillales; family Streptococcaceae; genus Streptococcus. The sequence continues at coordinate 10,608 of CAURHZ010000017.1, read as the reverse complement.
GCGATATGCATGAGATAGTCCTTGCTTTCTTCCTGTTCATCAGAAAGATGAGGCAAGACCAAGAGACCTGTTAAAAAGCTGACAAGCGTCACACCTGCGACAAGGAAAAGCAAGAGAGGATACTCCTGCTCTAGATTACTTGGTATCAGAAGAATCGTAGCAATCGACACCGTTCCCTTAACACCTGAGAAAGTCAAGAGAAGCATGTCCTTCATATACTTATTTAGCTTTTTCTTGAGACGTCTAGTCCTATAGGCATAATAGCCATAAATCATGACAAAACGAATAGCAAAGAGGACAAAGGTAAGGGCTATAAGAGATACCAATAAAAGTAAGGGATTATAGATCGGATTGGTCAAGATAGGCTCTACTATCATTTCCAACTCCATTCCCAAAATCACAAAGACAGAACCGTTGAGCATAAAGGTCACTGTATGCCAGACTGTCTCGGTCACCGTATCCACTTGGGCTTCGAGAAGCGTGATTTTCTTAAAGCGACTTGCCTTTAAAATCCCCGCAACTACAACGGCAATAATCCCAGAAACGTGTACTTCTTCTGCTAGAAAGAAGGTCACTAGAGGCAAACTCAATTCCAGAAGGAGCTCACTAGCTATATCCGTTGCGCGCACACTTAACAAAAAAGTATGGAGGAAGCGGTTGGTCATGGCTGTTAAAAATCCAATCAAAAAACCGCCTAGGATTGAAAAGATAAGCGAACTACCAGCTTGTCCAAGAGAAAAGGATCCTGTTGTCCAAGCGGCCAAAGCCACCTGAAAGGCTACCAAGCCAGAAGCATCATTCAAGAGTCCTTCACCTTTAAGGATATTGGACACGCGCTTAGGAAAGCTAAAGCGCTCAGAAAGAGAGGCAAAGGCCACCAAGTCCGTAGGACCAAGGGCTGCCCCAACAGCCAAGCAAGCTGCCAAGGGAAGGCTGAACCAAAGAAGATGGGCCAAGCCACCCAAACTCAGGGTCGAGATGAAAATCACTGGAAATATGAGATAGACAATGATTCGCCAGTGTTTTAAAATAGCGGTAATATCCGCTTCCTCTGACTCTCGGAAAAGCAAGGGCCCGATAACCAGGGCCAAAAACAACTCTGTATTGAGGCGAAAGTCGGTATTGGGTAAAAAGAGGCCAATCACAATTCCCAAAAGAATTTGCACCAAAGGGAGGGGCAAAAAGGGCATGAGCTTATTGGTTGTACTTGAAACAATCAAGACCAGTAAAAATAGGATAAGGTAAATCAGTAATTCCACGCAATTCCTCCTTAATCTTTTTTACAACAGGATTCAAATATCTCCTTCTGCTCTTTGATTTTTTGATCAATCTTGGAACAATCTTTGTGCTCAATTTTTCTCTGGCAACGTTCCATTTCAAGAGCAACTAATTTTTTCTTGATTTTAAGCATTTTTTTGCTCATATGCGCTTGGTCTAACACACCAACCGCACGTTCGTGGTGGGTTGATTCTACAAATTTCTGGCGCATGGTATCTAGCTTTTCACGTAGGTATTGTTTATCCATGTCTATATCTCTCTAATTTTTCAATCATCACTAAAAATGGTGGGTTGTTGACTTGATTTAAAGTTCGGTAAATGGCAGCTGTATACTCTTGTTGGTTCAACTGACTAACAAAATCCAAGACAGCATCCCTCTCGAGGTCGCCACCATCATGACCATAGTAGATCATGATGGCAATGCGACCACCTTTAACCAAGAGCTGGCAAAGCTTTCTTAGTGCTTCTATAGTTGTCTGCGGTTGGGTAATGACGGATTTATCAGCTGACGGCAGATAACCCAGATTAAAAATCCCTGCCTTGGCTTCTGTCACAAACCGGTCCAGTGTCTCATGACCTTGCAAGATTAACTGGGCATTTGTCATTCCAGCCTGTTCCAAACTCTCTTGGGTCTTTTCCAAGGCTTGCTCCTGAATATCAAAGGCATAGACTTGCTTGGCTAGCTTGGCTAGAAAAAGCGTGTCATGGCCATTTCCCATAGTCGCATCCACTACGATATCGTCCTGAGTTACAACCTCAGCCAAAAAATCATGTGCCATTTCAAGTGGTCTTTTCATTATTAAACTCCTGTTTTACAGCCTTACAGCCCTGTACACTTCCTCGTCGTCTCATCTCTATTTCAATCGCATTTAGAACCTCCCATTTATTGAGGCTCCACATCGGGCCAATCAACATGTCCCTTGGTGCATCTCCAGTGATCCGATGAATAACGATATGCTTGGGAATAATTTCCAATTGATCACAGATGACCTTGACATATTCATCCTGGCTCATCAACTGCAAACGTCCCTCATGGTAATCTCGTTGCATACGCGTATTGGTCATAAGATGAAGCAAGTGCAACTTGATTCCTTGAATATCATTATCTGTGACACAGCGGCGGACATTTTCAACCATCATCTCATGAGTCTCACCGGGCAAACCATTGATCAGATGGGAAACAATTTCAATCTTGGGATACTTTCTCAAACGCTTGACCGTTTCCACGTACAAGTCATAGGAGTGGGCACGGTTAATCAGGTCAGAGGTCGTTTCATAAGTGGTCTGCAAGCCCAATTCAACTGTCACATGCATGCGCTCCGACAACTCAGCCAAATATTCGATTGTTTCATCTGGCAAACAGTCTGGCCGTGTTCCGATATTGATTCCTACCACACCTGGCTCATTGATGGCCTGCTCATAGCGCTCTCGGATGACTTCCACCTTTTCATGGGTGTTGGTAAAATTCTGAAAATAAACCAAATACTTCTGAACATCTGGCCACTTGCGGTGCATAAAATCAATTTCCTTATAAAATTGCTCACGGATAGGCGCATCTGGTGCTACAATAGCATCTCCAGAACCTGAAACCGTACAAAAAGTACAGCCCCCATGAGCTACTGTTCCATCACGATTGGGACAGTCAAATCCCGCATCAATAGGGACTTTAAAGGTCTTTTCTCCAAAGAGTTTTCGATAATAATCATTCAAGGTATTATAAGATTTCATAACTTTCATTATAACAAAAAACACCCACAATCTCAAAAGCCTGACTTTCCTATAAATTCCTCTGTTTCTCATTTCCTTTAGCCATTTTTTATGATACAATATGGATATGATTTTAATGAAAATAGCATCTATTTTATTATTGGTATTGACCTTAGTAGTCTGTATTATCATGACCAAACTATTTAGATTAAAAAAACTAGGCTTCAACTTTGCAGACTTGGCTTTTCCTATCTTGGTTTTTGAGTATTATCTGATTACGTCTAAAACCTTTACTCATAGTTTTTTACCAAGACTAGGACTGGCTCTCTCACTCCTAGCTATTATTCTCGTTTTTTTCTTTCTTTTGAAAAAACGTAGCTTTTACTATCCTAAATTCATCAAATTCTTCTGGCGTGCAGGATTCTTATTAACCCTTGTCATGTATATCGAGATGATTGTTGAATTGTTCTTAATGAAATAATCGAATCCCTAAACATTTTCTAGGGATTTTTGCTTTCTCTACAAAATAGGATGACAATAACACTATACAATTTTATACAAAGAAAATCCCTTAGAAACTGGTATTCTAAGGGATTTATCTTCTATCTAAGACAAGAGTTTCTCTCCACTCTTTAATGATAACGAAAGTATCAAAATTTCTAGTCTTCTTTTTTACCTTTAGTGGCTACTAATCCTGCACTCAAACATAGAAGAGCTAAACCTGCCGCTACTGCTTCTTGGCTTGCCGCACTACCTGTATTTGGTAACTGTTCTTTTTGAGCTTGACTAGCTTCACTTGAATCAATTGGTTTTGTAGCTGCTTTTTCTGACACTTGTGGTTTTGTATCTACCGGCTGTACTGGTTTAGTTGCTTCACCAGCCATACCGACTTCTACGATGCGATCCTGAGCCATAACTTTATCATAGCTATCCTTCTCAGTTCGCTTACCATTTTCAACCTCGATCAAGTGAACACGGACTCCTTGTCTTCCTTCTTGGAGGACTCGAGTTTGACCTACTGGAAGTTTATCGTTCTTTTGTTCCTGAACTTTGAAATTGATTGTTTCTTCTTCAATTACAAGTTCTGGTCTGTTAAGCACAAGATTCTTAACTTCGTCTTCTGGAAGAGAGGTGCCTGGTTTCGTTCCAATTTCTAGGATACGAGCTTGAGCAACAACTTTATCATAAGTTTCTTTAAGTTGGCGTTTTCCGTTTTCCACTTCGATCAAGCGAACACGGACTCCTTGTTTTCCTTCTTGAAGAACACGGGTTTCACCTAGATACAACTTATCAGACTTACGTTCCTGAACCTTGAAATCAATTGTTTCTTCTTCGACTACAAGTTCTGGTCTGTTAAGGACAAGATTCTTCACTTCATCTTCTGGAAGGGCGGTGCCTGGTTTCGTTCCAACCAAGACGATGCGGTCTGTCGGTGCCTCTACCACTTCATGGAGTTTTTCTTCCTTACTTCCATCAGAATTAATTGCTGTAAAGATACGTTCCTTACCAACTTTTCCTTCTTGTTTTACACGAGTCTCACCTAGATACAGTGTTGAATCTTTTTTCTCAACTGTCTTGTAGGCCAAGTCTTTTTCAACCAATTCAAGTTTTGGAAGTTCCTCCTGTACAGCAGCAACTGTCTTCTCAGAAACTGGTTTTTCCTTAGTCAACTGGATACGGTATTCCTTAACTTGTTTTCCACTTTCTGAAACGAGGCGAACAAGTACTGGAAGGCTGTCTTCTCCACTATCTACAACTGTTGAAGCTACTTGATTGGTTTCTTCAACTGAGACTTTTGGACGTTGACCTTTATAGGTAATTTGATAATCTTGACGATTTTCAGCGAAATCAGGAAGTTCTTTTCCATCTACAAGAATCTTCGATTGAGTACTTTCTTGAGGCAATTCACTTGGTGCAAGGAAGGTCATCTCAATCATCGCAACACCGCTCTTATCTGCTTTACGCTCCATACGCCATCTCATGGCTTTAGCTTTGACAGCTTTAAATGTTACGTTGATTTCATCACCAGCTGCAATGTCTTTATCCGCACGATAAGGAACAGCTTCCCAATTTTCTGGATTGTTAAATGGATGTCCAGATTCGTATGCTTGGTAGTTTGAATAGTAGGTTGGCACTTCAAAGTCTGGACCGACATAGCGCTCTAAAACAAGTTTAGAAGGCGCATCCGTACCACTATCTGCAAAGAAGTGAAGTTTGGCTTGCGCAACAGTCCGTTCGACAATCTTACCATTTTCACGGAAGATCACACCTGCTGATACTTCTGAATTAGAAGATGGTGTTGGAGACCAGTTTGTCCAACGACGATTTTCTGAATGATTTCCGTCATTGAGATAGTCCACACGGTCATGGGAGTTTCTATCAATGTCGTTAGTGGCTGAAGCAAAGGCGCGGTTACTATTTTCATCATACTCTGGGTTATTTGAAAGAGCTTCACCAAGTTTGTCTGTCACTCGTACAGAGAATTCTGCAACGAGGTCGCTACCAAGGATACGGCCTCGAACAGTAAATTGACCTGCTTTTGTCAGATTTTCTGCTGGAACTTCTTCCCATTCAACTGTCAGGTCTTTTGTTTCGTAGCCGTCTTTACCTGTGAAGTATACAGGAACCTTAGTCGGCAATTCAAGAGGTTGCCCTACTTGTAGCAAGCGAGCTTGTTTAACCGCAGCAACTGGTTTACGAGAAAGTAAGTCTTTATCCTTAGTGAAGTGCAGACGGTATTCTCCTAAGATGTCGCCATTTTCAGCTTTCGCGATGACACGAACTGGCTCACCTTCACGAACGCTTGGAACGACGGTAGCGAGACCATTGTTGCTAACACTTGCTGTGACTGCAGGAACTTTTCCATCTACAGACTCAAGGTAGTAGTCTGTCAAATCAGGGTTGAAGTTTGCTAAGTCTTTGCCGTCAACTTGGATTCTTGTTTGTCCTTTTTTGGCTGCCGCAACTTGTTTCGCAAAGATTTGTACTTCTGTGATAGAAGTTCCAAGTTTGTTGTCTGCCCTTATCATACGAATACGTACAGCATAGGTTTCAACTTTATCAAAGCTAAAGTGGTTCATTTCTCCAGCCTTGAGTTGTGCTGGAGCTTTGAGATTGCTTACCTCTTTCCAGTTTGCAGGATCGTTAAAGACATGGTCCTCATTGCCTACAAAGCTAGGATTCTTAGGAGCTGTTGGAACAGTCTTACCAACATAATACTCAATCACATAAGATTTCGGTGCACCAACCCCATGGTCTTCGTGGAATCCGACACTTAGATTATCAACGGAGCGTTTGCTCAAGATACCTGAATCTCCAAACAGAACACCGACTGAAGCTTCTGGATTACTACGATTCCAGTTTGTCCAACGATTGGCTGGTCGGTCATTAAAGGAAATCAATTTATCGTTGACATTTGAAACAGGGTCGGTTGGATTTGAGTCTGAAGCAAAGGCAAGTGGCAATTCTGAACCGGTCCATTGGTCAGAAATGTTTGCACCTTGCTCAGTTTGAGCAGATACTCGAACATGAAGTTTAGTTGTTAATTGAGTACCTTCTAAGCGACCATTAACTGTAAAGACACCTTCCTTAGCGTATTGCTCTGGACGAATCGCTTCCCATGCAACCTTAGCTGATGAAACATGACCATTTGAATCATATGTACGAACGCTTTCTGGTAATTGTGGTACTTCTGCGATTGGTGTTGTCACACTAACTTCTTCAACTGAAACGATGCCTTCTACAGATACTTTAGCACGCGCTTCCAAGTCAATTCCTTCAACTTTACCTAGCACTTCAAAGCTTTGATAGTGGTCTAGTTTTTCTTTTAGAATAGATTGCCATGTGACTTTGTGAGTTTTAGGGAAACCTTTGTCATACTCAACCGTTACTGTTGACGGAAGAGTAGGTTCTTGATGCAAGTCAGTTACTACGTTTACTGGACGGATAGATTGCGCAACCTTCGTCTCAGTATTGGCCTGAATCGTGAGATCGATTTGACCTGTAGCACCCTCATATTCAGCTTTCAGAGTGACTGCTCCTGGTTTATGCAACTCAAGCATTCCTTTTCGGACTGCAACTTCCCCTTCACCGCTTGTAGAGAAGGTTACTTTATCAGCTGGTAATACAGCTTGCGTTCCATCTTGATAGTAAGCTCGAACCGACAATTTGACTGTTTGGTCTTCTTTAAGACCGTCAGCTTGTTCCACTTGCAAGTTCAAATGGTCAATTTTTGGTGCTTCTTCTAGGAATTGAATTGCATAGGTTTGAAGTGGGCCACCATCTTTAGGCTGAACAAAGATGCTCGCACGCATGCCGTTTGCTGCGCTTGCTTGAAGAACTGTAACATCAGCATTTTCAGCACTTGCTGTGACTTCTGGCAATTGGGCTCCATAAGCTAGAGTACGATATTGCATTGGTTGTTGACTAGTAAGGCCTGTTACTGCCTCACCACCAACAGTAACAGTTGGCACTACAGGTGCTGCAGAATTTCCTTCTTCTACCACAAGGGTTGCATGAATAGTTTCTCCAGCTAACTGACCAGTCATTTGAATACGTGATCCAGCTACTGAAAGTTTGGCTTTATCTGCTTCCGCAATCTCCCATCTATCTACTTCATACTCTTGTACACTTCCATCGGTTACAAGTATTGACACATATTTATCTACAGTGTTCAAGTCTGCTCCTGGAGCAACACGTTTAACTGTTGGTAATTCTTTCGCAATTGCTAGAACCTCGACACGAGCCTCTACCTCACGTCCATTTGCTGTACCTTTAGCAGTCACAACTCCTGCTTGACTAACATCGACTTGAGACCAAGTTACTGGAAGTTTTTCACGACTACCATCGCTGTATACAAAACCTACTGTTTTCGGCATTTTTGGATCTTTACCAATTAATGTACGAACTCTTGCTACTTCTGTCCCTAAAACAGTCTTTTCTTGTCCTTCTTTTTTACCAGTAAAGACAGTTACTTGACTTGATTTCAAGAGATCTGAATGGGCTGTCAGTGTGAATTTACCTGCTTGTTCAGTTGATTTGACAATGGCAACACCTTTACCATTAAAGGCTTTACGAATCCAAGAACCATCTGCTTGCGCCTTATAGCGTTCACGGCTGGCTTGTTCCCCGTTATCGACACCGACAAGTTGACCTTGTCCGTGCAATTGGAAGCGAACCAGATTATTGGCAGTTGGTACTACATTCCCTTGGCTGTCAACGATTTCGTAGTAGATGTATGTCAAGTCTTTTCCATCTGCTGCGATTGCATGGTCTTCCTTGATAAGACGAACAGCCGCTGGCTTACCAGCAGTCGTAATCTTATCTCGAGCAATTTCCTTGCCAGATTCATCACGAGCAATTGCTTCCAAGGTACCTAGTTTATAAGCAACCTTCCACTCGAGATAAAGCTCTTTAGCATTAGCTCCCTCTTGGTATGTTCTTCTATCGCTAGTTTGCTTTTTGTTAAATTTCTTCTCTCCTAGAGACTGGCCATTTAAGAACAATTCTACACTAGAAGCATTCGAATAAGCACGAACTGGAATCTTGCATTCTGAATCAGCTACTTTTGATGCTAACTCTTCATTTTCCCAGTTCCAGTGAGGAAGAAGATGGACCATTGGTTTCTTTTTAACTGAAACCCATTGACTTTGGTAGAGATAGAAGTCATGTTTTGGAATACCTGCAGTATCTACAATACCAAAGTATGAACTCTTAACTGGCGTGTGGTTTTGGTTATGCCAAGGTGTTGACTCCCCAATATAGTCTGTCCCAGTCCAGATAAATTGACCAGCATAGCCAGCATTGTCTCGGTCAAAAGTCCATAAATCTGTAGCTGTTTTACCCCAGCCGACTCTGTCATTACCGTAGTCTGACTGTTCGTAATTACGTTCATGTCCATTACTATGTTTCAATTCACATTCAGGATGATAATAACTACCACGAGTACGAGTTGCTGAAGAGATTTCAGAACCATAAATCAACCATTTTGGATGCTTAGCTCGAAGAGCTTTATAGTTATCTTCAGAGTAGTTAAAGCCAACAGCATCTAATTCTTCGGCAATTTTCTCATGTCCACCACTACCATTACCGAAACGGAACTTATCTGCTCCCATAGTAACGTAGCGTGTCTTATCAACGTCTTTAATAACCTTGACCAAACGCTTTACTGTAGCTAGTGAGTGAGCATCACCATTAGCTTCACCGATTTCATTACCGATTGACCACATAAAAACAGCAGGATTATTTTTGTCTCTCTACCATAGTACGTAGATCGTAGTCGGACCATTTTTCACCTTTTTTAGCCTCAGGATGGGTAGCATCTTTTTCAAAGAAACGTCCATAGTCATAAGGTTTCTTTCCGCCATACCAAGTATCAAAGACCTCTTCTTGAACAAGTAAGCCAAGTTCAGCTGCAATCTGTAAAGTCTGAGGACTTGCTGGGTTGTGAGTAGTACGAATCGAATTCACTCCCATTTCCTTCATCTGTTTCAGTCTACGGTACTCAGCTTTATAGTTTTCTTCTGCTCCAAGCGCTCCGTGGTCATGGTGCAAGGAAACTCCATGAAATTTAATGCGTTCACCATTCAAAGAGAAACCTTCATTTGGTGTCCAGTTATAGTAACGATAACCAAACAGGTCTTTCTTAGCATCCACAAACTGACCGTCACGATATACACGAGTAACCAATTAGAGATTTTGTATCTTCTCAATAATTTTATTATCCATATCAATCCACATGTTTATACTTTCTAGGTAAAGAACTAGCGTAATGTTTTGAATCATTAAACTTTGCATTATAAAAAATCATATTATTCCCAATAATTTCTTGCCATTTAGGAATCTCCTCACGATAAATACGATTAAGTCCATAAAAGTTCTTTACAATAAATCTAACGGCTCCAATATGATCTCCTAAACCAACCACACACAACACATCATGTTCCATATCATATACCCAATGACTTTTTGAATTTGTCAGAATTTCCCAAGCAAATTCCCAATCTCTCTCAAGCCAATCATGCCCTGGTCTGTAATAAACTTTTGTCTGACAAGATTCATCATTAAATCCATAAAAACAGTGACTACACAGTGTTCTGTTTTTATCTACCCACCAACAAGGACCATACTTTTCATTGATGCAAGGTGTAACCCAGTTGCAAGAACATCGTCTACAGATACCCATTTCCATTTTCTATCTCTCATTTATTCTCATACTTTTAGGTAGCTTTTTACTCGGTAAACAGTAACCTTCGGATAAGTCCCTTTTGCTATAAAATTCAGGACTATTTGTCATGATGTGATCACTTCTTCTCCATCCTCGACGAAGTTGTTTGTAAGATAAAGAAACACGCTTCTCAATTTCTTTAAAACTAAATCCCAACTTCAAATATGTTGTTACAATAGTAGTAGCATGTTCTTTGGACTCTTCGCTTCTTGTTCTTCGCTGAAAGTTAATCTGCTTATCTTCTTCATTTAATGCTATCTGATAATCAATAAACAACTTCCGCATTTCCATAATTTTATGTTGCCAGGCCAAACTGTAAGGCTGACCTGAATATCGATTCACTAAATACTTTACGGGTTGTTTAAATTTCAGCTGAAGAGGATCGAATTCTCCAAGGT
>CAURHZ010000016.1:0-12769 GCA_963524345.1 uncultured Streptococcus sp. | reverse complement strand
TACTTGAGTACGGCAAGGCGACGTTGACGCGGTTTGAATTTGATTTTCGAAGAGTATTACTCTGTGCAGAGGGGAAAGTAAAAAAGTGCCTGGAAGACCAAACACCTTTTCGATTATTCATTTTCTTCAGTTACAAATTGACTAAGCAGTCCGTTGATAAAGCGGGCTGATTTTTGATCTGAAAAATTCTTAGCGAGTTCAATAGCTTCATTGACTGCTACCAGCTGAGGTGTATCAAATGATGTGATTTCAAAGATTCCTAAGCGTAGTAAGTTTTTTTCGACCAAGGTCAAGCGTTCAACTGTCCAGCCTGACTTGAGGTGCTGGTTGATTTGTTTATCCAACTCGTCTTTTTGAGCTTGAACACCAGAAACCAAGTTCAAAAGAAAGGCAGGGATTTGCACATCTTCATCTTCACGGTCATGTGTGTAGGCAAAGCGACAAGCTGTTTCCATATCTGTGTCAAATTCAAGGCTCATGAGAGCTTGAAAAGCGCATTTACGAAGTTCACGTCTAGATTCTAATAATGGACTAGTCATTGAGGAAGTCCTCGTTAAATAGATCTTTCAACTCAGGTTTTGGTGTTTTATCTGGAACGATTCCTGCAACATGGATGTTGACAGCAGCAAGTTCCACATCAGCCATATCACGGACAGCATCTTTGACTGCTTTTTGAATAGCAAGAGCAACTTTTGGTACTTTCACACCGTACTCAAGATAGAGATAAATGTCAGCAGTTAGCTCTTCGTTGCTTTCTTTTAAGTAGACACCACGACCAAGAGAAAGTTTTGATAGGGTATCAGATACGGATTTATTTGAAAATGAGTGGACACCCTCAACTTTAGCAGTTGCGATGGCAATGATTTTTTCAAGTACACGTGGAGCGATAACGATTTCGCCAAATTGTTCTTCAATTCCCATAGAATGACCTCTTTCTAGAGATTAGGCACGAGAAACGTAAGTTCCTTCTGCAGTGTTGATGATCAATTTTTGTCCAGCTTCGATGAAGTCGGGAACGTTGACAACAAGTCCAGTTTCCATAGTTGCTGGTTTACCAGAACCTGTAACAGTAGCACCTTTGATAGATGGTTGTGTTTCAGCAACTGTCAATTCAACAGTAGTTGGTACAGTTACACCGATTACTTCAGTTCCGTAGAATTGGATTTTCACATCAGAGTTTTCAAGGATGTAAAGCAATTCATTTTCAACGTTTACGACTGGGATTTCGTATTGGTCGTAAGTTTCAGTGTTCATGAAGTAGGCAGTTTCATCCATTTTGTACAAGTATTGAGCTGGGACAGTTTCGATAATAGCTTGTTCGAATTTTTCTTCTGGACGGTAGCTTGTGTCAAAAGTAGAACCAGTACGGACATCACGTAATTTCATACGCATGATTGTGTTCCCTTTACCTGGTTTGTGGTGGCTAGCTTCCAAAACGCGGATTAATTTTCCGTCTGCAGTTTCAAATGTCATACCAGCTTTCAATTTGCTTGCTTCAATCATGTTTTTACCTCTTTAATAAATATTATTACTCCTCATTTTACCATAAAATCTTCTGGAAATAAAGCCAAAATAGTTATTGGGAGATGGTAGGGGAGAAAAAACCAACCTCAGGGCTGGTTTCTTTTACATATTAATCTTCTTTCAACTTCGCTAATTCTTGAGCAAGAAGTTTAAGGGCGACTTGTGGGTTGGCTTGGCCTTTGGTTGCTTTCATAAGGAAGCCTGTGAAGGCCTTGTCTGCGTTACGTTTGCCTGACTTGAAGTCGGCAACAGCGGCTTCGTTATCGGCGAAGACTTGGTGGATGATTGGAATCAGGATATCTGGATCTGTGATTTGAACCATGCCTGCTTTTTCCACGTATTCACGCGCGCCACCGCCATTTTTAGCAAGGTGGACAAAGACTTTCTTGGTCGTAGCTGAGCTCTTCAAGAAGGATATGGGATTGAGGCTAATGAAAAGGTAGATTTCTTAATTTGAATGATTATTAAACTATATTATAACCTTTAAAAATCATCTAAGATATACTTATCGTTATTTACTAGCAGTTATCTTCTTTATGGAATGGTGTTCAATGAGCCACCCTACAATCCACCCCGTCGCTAGCAAGTAATTTTCGAAAGCACCGATAGCATTTACAGGAGAATGATACTCCATAAAATTGACTAAGTGATTTGTTCCTATTCCGATCCCACCGAAGATGAGAGTGAGAAGCACGATTCGTAGATAGAACCAATCGTACTTAATATTGACACCGAGAATAAGAATCAATACAGCTAGGTTCCATATTCCAATTTCTCGTTGCCAACCAGCTGAGATTCCGTACCCGGAGTGACTTCCCATGTATGATGGAAAGAAAATTTGTAGTATAGAAGCGCCTAGCATAGCGATGATGACTAAAACAAATAGCAATCGTAAAAATTTGTTCATTTTTTCTTCTTTCTAAAATAGAAAAAGGTATATAAAAAGTCTGTTATTCATCTTCTTTCAACTTCGCTAATTCTTGTGCAAGAAGTTTAAGGGCAACTTGTGGGTTGGCTTGGCCTTTGGTTGCTTTCATAAGGAAGCCTGTGAAGGCCTTGTCTGCGTTGCGTTTTCCTGACTTGAAGTCGGCAACTGCGGCTTCGTTATCCGCAAAGACTTGGTGGATGATTGGAATCAAGATTTCTGGATCTGAGATTTGAACCATGCCAGCTTTTTCAACATATTCACGCGCTCCGCCGCCATTTTTAGCAAGGTGGACAAAGACTTTCTTGGCAATCTTAGAAGAGATAGTGCCGTCTTCGATGATGGCAATCATTTCAACCAAGTTTTCTGGTGTCAATTCGATTTGTTCCAGTGTCTTGCCTTCGGCATTCAAGAACTGAGCGACTTCCCCTTGGAGCCAGTTAGAGACTTGTTTGGCATCGCCACCGAGGGTAACAGCTTTTTCAAAGAAGTCAGAAGTGACTTTGTTTGCCGTCAACTGACTAGCATCATAGTCTGACAAGTCAAGGTCAGATACATAACGCGCACGGCGTTCTTTTGGAAACTCTGGCAACTCAGTTCGCATTTCCTCAATCCACTCGTCTGAGATTTCAAAGATTGGTAGGTCTGGCTCTGGGAAGTAGCGGTAGTCTGCAGCTCCTTCCTTGACACGCATGAGGATGGTTGCCTTGTTAGCTTCATCGTAACGGCGTGTTTCTTGACGGATTTGACCCCCTGAGCGAAGGATTTCAGCTTGACGTTGGACTTCGTATTCAAGACCTTTACGAACGTTTGAGAAGGAGTTGAGGTTCTTCAACTCAGTCTTGGTACCGAATTTTTCTTGACCATAAGGACGAAGGGAGATGTTGGCATCCACACGCATCGAACCTTCTTCCATCTTAACGTCAGAAATGCCAGCGTACTGGATAACTTCCTTGAGGGCTGTTAGATAAGCATAGGCTTCTTCAGGAGAACGCATGTCAGCTTCAGATACAATCTCAATCAATGGCACCCCTTGGCGGTTGAGGTCAACATAAGAGTAGCCATCTGTACCGTGGGTGTTTTTACCAGCGTCTTCTTCTAGGTGAGCACGTTCGATACCGATTTTCTTGGTAGTACCGTCTTCTAGCTCGACTTCAATCCAGCCGTTATAACCGATTGGCTCATCAAACTGAGAAATTTGGTAGGCCTTTGGATTATCAGGATAGAAGTAGTTCTTGCGGTCAAAGTGCATCTTTTTGTGGATGTCCATGTTGAGGGCAAGAGCTGCCTTGATACCTGCATCAACAACACCTTTGTTGAGAACCGGAAGTACTCCTGGGAAAGACCAGTCAATCACGTTAGTGTTGGCATTTTGGTCATTTCCGAAGTGGGCAGAAGTAGGTGAGAAGATTTTTGAATTGGTGTTGAGCTCTACGTGGACTTCAAGTCCAATGACTGTTTCAAAGTTCATTAGTTATCACCTCCAAAAATCACGGGTTGTTGTTTGTGGTAGTCTGTTGTTGCTTCAAAGGCAGCAGCAGCTTGGTAAATGGTTTCCTCAGAATACTTAGGACCAATTAATTGTAGACCAACAGGCAGACCTTGAGCGAATCCAGCTGGAATCGAAATTCCTGGGAGACCAGCTAAGTTGACTGGGATGGTCAAAAGGTCAGCCAAGTACATAGCAACTGGATCGTGGTTGAGAGAATCCAAGTCATAGGCAACACTTGGAGCAGTTGGACCCAAAATCAAATCGTAATCCGCAAAGACGTTTTCGAAATCTTGAATGATGAGGGTACGGACTTGACCAGCTTTCTTGTAGTAGGCATCGTAGTAACCTGATGAAAGGCTGAAAGTACCTAGCATGATACGGCGTTTCACTTCTTCACCGAAACCTTGGCTACGGCTGTTTACATAGATTTCATCAAGGTTTGTCGCATCCTCTGCACGATAGCCGTAACGGATACCGTCAAAACGTTGTAAGTTTGATGAAGCTTCAGATGAAGCGATGATGTAGTAGACGGCAACCCCGTATTTAGAGTGAGGCAGGCTGACTTCTTCAACGATAGCACCCAGTTTTTCAAAGTGCTTAGCAGCATTCAGAATGGTTTCCTTAACCTCTGGGTCAATCCCTTCGCCTAGGTATTCCTTAGGTAAAGCAATTTTCATGCCCTTGATGTCTTGACCGATTTTTGAAGTAAAGTTGGCAATGCGGACAGGGGCAGAAGTAGAGTCTTTGGCATCTTCGCTGGCAATCGCATTGAGCAAGAGGGCATTTTCCTTAACAGTCGGAGCGAAAGGTCCAATCTGGTCTAATGAGCTACCAAAGGCAATGAGGCCGAAACGAGAAACTGTTCCGTAGGTTGGTTTGAGACCAACAATCCCGTTAAAGGCAGCAGGTTGGCGGATAGAGCCACCAGTATCAGAACCAAGTGACAAGCGGACTTGGCCTGAGGCTACAGCTGCAGCTGAACCGCTTGAAGAACCACCAGGAACCTTGCTGTGGTCCCAAGCATTTTTAGTTGCTCCGTAGTGTGAAGTTTCCCCTGAACCACCCATGGCAAATTCGTCCATGTTGGTTTTACCAACGACAATCATGCCTTTAGATTTTGCATTGGCAACGGCTGTCGCATCAAAGATTGGCTCGTAGTTGTAGAGCATTTTTGAGGCTGCAGTTGTGAGGATGCCATCTGTAGAGATGTTATCCTTAACAGCGAGCGGAATTCCAGAAAGGACATTGTCAGCATCAATTCCAGCTTGGTCAATAGCCTTAGCTTGCGCAAGAGCTTGCTCTTCAGCGATGGTAACAAAAGCGTTGATAGCTGTCTCGCGAGACTTGATATCTTCAAGCGTTGCTTGTGTTAATTCTGTTGCAGAAATTTCCTTAGAGACAAGGAGATTGTGCAAGTCTTCAATGGTTTTATTGTTAAAAGTCATTAGGCATCTCCTCCATCGTCTAGGATAGCTGGTACCTTGATATAGTAGTTGTCTTTTTCAGGTACGTTTTTAAACAAGCGATCACGGTCTGTTCCATCTTCGGCCACATCAGGTCGGAGTACGGTCTTACGGTCAGCCATAGTTGTAGTAGGTGCAACACCAGTTGTGTCAACTTCGCCCAGCAATTCAACCATGTCTACAATCTTGGACAAGGTAGTTGCAAAGACAGCAGTTTCTTCTTCAGAGAATCTTAATTTTGAAAGATTGGCAACGTGTGTTACCTCTTCTTGCGTAATTTTCATCTTGCATCCTTTCGTGAAATGATGATTTTTAGTCTGTTCTATTTTACCATATTTTCCTATAAATAAGGGAAGGAAAGATGAAAAAAGACAGGTATAGGATGGAGAACGGGTTTTTGCAAGAGACAAAAAAATAGCCGTCCTAACTTTGGCGAGTTAACGAGCTATTTTTTAGTTATGTAATTACAGCCACCGTCTTAAATGGCTTTGTGGGGTGTTGTTGTCGCAACACCTTTTTCTATATTCATTGTAACATTTATTTTAAGAATTGCAAGTGGAATTGTTCTACTTTAGCAGTGTCTGATATAAAATAGAAATTGAAAAATCGTGTTTAATTCGCTATAATGGTTAAACTAGAGAATAGAAAAAAATAAGAGTTAGGATAAGAATATGCTCCATCAATTTATCACCAGAACTCAGACGGTCCCTCCTCCCATTTCGCTTTTTTGGTATGGGGTTATGATGCTTGTCTTAGTACTTTGTATTTATGGATCACTTGCTTATCACAAGAATCCAAAATTTGTCCTCTTGTTTAAGGGAATTCAGATTCTCCAGCTACTAGCCTTATATAGTTGGTATGCTGGTTTTGGCATTCCGTTTTCTAATAGCCTTCCTTTTTATCATTGTCGTTTAGCTATGTTCGCGGTGGTGTTCTTGCCTGATAAATGGAAAAGCAAGCAGTACTTTGCTCTCTTAGGAGCAAGTGGAGCGGTCTTTGCACTGGTTTACCCAGTTTTTGACCCCTATGACTTCCCTCATATCACCAGTTTTTCATTTTTGATTGGGCACTATGCTCTTTTGGTGAATTCCTTGGTCTACTTGATGAATCATTATGACAAGAGCCTGCTCAAGAAATATATGATTGTAGCCTATACCTTTATCCTCAATCTCTTTCTAGTTGGGGTTAATCAGGTGACTGGTGGGAATTATGGCCTGTTAAATAAGACACCTTTTATTCCTGATGCTCCTTTGTGGCTAAAGTACCTACTTGTGTCCGCTATCCTTTCACTGGCTCTGGTTCTTTTTGATATCTTATTCAAAAAACGGTGGAAAAAGAGAAGACAGGTGAAATCAGTGCTCTAGCTTACTTTTTTCATCGGATGAGCAATTGAAAAACTCCTCAAAATCCGATATAATGGAGTGTTGAAAGGAATGGTAAAATCCAATGTAGAAATCATTCTTAGCTATTGAAACAAGAAAAATAGAGAATCAAAGAAAGAGAACTTATGAATATTCAAGAAGAAATTAAGAAACGTCGTACCTTTGCCATCATCTCCCACCCGGACGCGGGGAAAACAACCATCACGGAGCAGTTGCTCTACTTTGGGGGCGAGATTCGTGAGGCTGGTACGGTAAAAGGGAAGAAAACAGGGACTTTTGCCAAGTCTGACTGGATGGATATCGAGAAGCAACGTGGGATTTCGGTGACTTCATCTGTGATGCAGTTTGACTATGATGGCAAGCGTGTGAATATCCTCGACACGCCAGGGCATGAGGACTTTTCAGAAGATACCTATCGTACCTTGATGGCGGTGGATGCTGCAGTTATGGTTGTGGATTCTGCCAAGGGTATCGAGGCCCAAACCAAGAAATTATTTGAAGTTGTCAAACACCGTGGAATTCCGGTCTTTACCTTTATGAATAAGCTGGACCGTGACGGTCGTGAGCCACTGGACCTCTTGCAAGAATTGGAAGAAGTCTTGGGCATTGCTAGCTATCCGATGAACTGGCCTATTGGGATGGGGAAAGCCTTCGAAGGGCTCTATGACCTCTATAACCAACGCTTGGAGCTCTACAAAGGGGATGAGCGTTTTGCCAGTCTAGAAGACGGGGACAAACTCTTTGGTAGCAATCCTTTCTACGAGCAAGTCAAGGATGATATTGAACTTTTAAATGAAGCTGGGAATGAGTTTTCAGAGGAAGCTATTCTGGCTGGAGAATTGACACCTGTCTTCTTCGGTTCAGCTTTGACAAACTTTGGTGTGCAGACCTTCCTTGAAACCTTCCTTAAGTTTGCTCCGGAACCTCATGGTCATAAGAAAACAGATGGTGAAATTGTGGATCCTTATGATAAAGATTTCTCAGGATTTGTCTTTAAAATCCAAGCCAATATGGACCCTCGTCACCGTGACCGTATTGCCTTTGTACGTATCGTATCGGGTGAATTTGAACGTGGTATGAGTGTCAACCTGCCTCGTACTGGTAAGGGTGCTAAACTTTCGAATGTTACTCAGTTTATGGCGGAAAGTCGTGAGAATGTGACCAATGCCGTGGCAGGTGATATTATCGGGGTTTACGATACAGGTACATATCAAGTTGGGGATACCTTGACAGTTGGGAAAAACAAGTTTGAATTTGAACCACTGCCAACCTTTACACCTGAGATTTTCATGAAAGTTTCTGCTAAGAATGTCATGAAGCAGAAATCCTTCCACAAGGGGATTGAGCAATTGGTGCAAGAAGGTGCCATTCAGCTTTATAAGAATTACCAAACAGGCGAGTATATGCTAGGCGCTGTAGGTCAACTCCAGTTTGAAGTCTTTAAACACCGCATGGAAGGCGAGTACAATGCGGAAGTAGTCATGAGCCCAATGGGTAAAAAGACCGTTCGTTGGATCAAGCCCGAGGACTTGGATGAACGGATGTCATCAAGCCGAAATATCTTGGCCAAAGACCGTTTCGACCAACCAGTCTTCCTCTTTGAAAATGACTTTGCCCTCCGCTGGTTTGCGGATAAGTATCCAGATGTAGAGTTGGAGGAAAAGATGTAGATCGCCAAAGTTACTTGATTGTGTAACAATCTAAGTAACTAACGCCAAGTTTCTATGGAACTTGGCTAGGCGCTCCACTAGTAAAGTTTTACGAATATTATCGATTCGTAAAACTTTACGTCGTAACTGGTAGTGAGCGGTCTAGCTAACTGCCTTACTAACTACATTTGGCAGATAGAATCGATTTGCCAAACTCCGTGTCGTGGTGTAAAAATCGGTAACTGCTGTGGATGTCATGATTCACAGCTTTTTTGTTTTTAAAATATGAAATATAAGAACGCTCAGGGAGGTAAGTTTGTTGATGTCATGGTCTCTGTTATAGTTTTATTTTTATAGTATGAATTTAGATGAAGGGAATGTTAAAACAGGTTTGAATTTTTGGAGGGGTTCCTATCATAGAGAAGGTCTTTCCATATGTAAATAGATTTGAAGCCTCGTATTTTTTTGAAAAAAACAATATAATATCTTGACTATCGTTTTCGCTTGGAGTATACTATTAAAGTATGATTAGAATTGGGTGGATTGTCCACTTGATTATGTAACGAAAGGGTAGAATATGTTTTTTAGACGTCAGAAAGGTGAGTATAGAGAAACCGACCGAGTGACGCGGTATAAGTTAATCAAATCAGGAAAACATTGGTTGCGAGCTTCAACCTCTCTTTTTGGTTTGTTCAAGGTCTTGCGTGGTGGTGTAGACACGACTCAAGTCATGACAGAAGTAGTAGAGGATAAAGTGAATCCTTCTATTACAGGTTTGGATATCATAAAAGGTCTTGCGGCTACTGGGGCTGTTTTAGGTGGTGCTGTGGCTACTCAAACAAAAGTGTTTGCAAATGAAGCAGTAGCTGTGGAAAAAACACTAGAAAACCCCGATCTTTTGGTCACAAATGATACAGTAGTTTTGGGTACGACATCAGTAAGTAATTCAGAGAATTCTGCTAGCTTGTCTACTTCTTTGAGCGAAAGCACTTCGATGTCAGAATCTGTATCTAAGAGTTCGTCAGCCAGTGCTTCGATGAGTACTTCTGCAAGTGTCTCAGCAAGTACTTCTAATAGTGCTTCTACAAGTGCATCTGTCAGCAACTCTACTAGTATTAGTCAATCAACAGGTGAGCCGGGTAGTTTCTCGTTGGTGGCTAGTCTATCGGGTGAACAGAACACTTCTGCGACAGCAACTGACCGAGATGCTTCTGTATCAAAAGAATCAACTGGCCTTAAAATTGATTCTGCTCTACTAAAGGCAACTGAAATTGATGGGAAGGTTAGTGCGAGTGCTGCTCAATCAACTTCTACCACGACTAGTATTGTAGGAGTTACTGCTGGCGCTATCGCAACAGCGGAAGTTTCAGCTAAGCAACAGGACGAAAATCGTAAGAAGTTGACAAAACTTTCAGCTGAGATGGGTGAGTACCTAGCTAAAGCTGTTGGCTTACCAAATACTGACTCAGCTATCACTAAGGTCAACTCTGCGGTAACTGAAATTGAAAAAGCCTTGGCTGACCCGACTAGTGATTTAACAGCAGTGGTGCAAAAAGCAACCGTAGCTCGTAATTCCATTGCCAATGCTGTTTTGAGAGCCCATTCAGGTGCGCGTGATGCACGAAATGGGAAACCGATGTTGCGCGATGCTTCTCTTCGAGCAAGTTGGGCTCCTCAGCAGGGCGATGGCCGTATGAATGTAAGTAGTCCAACTGCTACTTTTGATAAGGCTACTGGTATCGCTACTTACACTATGAATGTCCATGCTGATAGTGCTTTGAGTCATGTCGGTGTAAAAATCGAAGTCGGTAAAGGTGGACATGTCCAAAGTGCGACCTTTAACGGTAGTTCAATGGAAAAAACATATGCACATGGTTCAGAGGCAGGTTTTAGTTATCGTCATGACCAAAACCGGAATTTAGAGGGACAAGTTGTAGTAAGAGTTAAATACGATAATAATGTTCCGACTGCAACTGCCAATATGCAGGTTCAAGTAAGTTCTGCTCCTATTTATGAAAATACTCCAGGGAATGGTTCGGCAGTTCAATCGGCAAGTGTTCCAACGGGCTATAGACAGCAGACGACCAATACGAATACTAACACAACATTCCGTTTTAATGTTACTGCCTATAAAGAAGTTTTTAATGGTGATGTTGTTGGAGATAACGTAGGTTTAGAAGGAGTAAATACTAATTCAGGCCGCGTTAAGTATATGAACATCGAGAATCGTGATGTAATTCCTGGGGTGAGATATCTAGGTCCTAACAATAATGAACGATTAGACAGACCAGCTGTAACTGCTCGATTGGAGGGAACGGTTGGTGGAAACAATGCTTCAGCTGAAGTTGGAAAAACATATGTTTATCGTTTTGTAGGAACTAATTATTCTGGTGCCCAAGCTGCTGCTAATGTAGGCTACTATATCAAAGGTTTCAACGAACGTCATGATATCCAAAGTGGCGATACTGTTCAGGTTTCTGATTTGGACCATTTGACACCAGACGAAGTTAAGGAAGTTTATAATAATTTTGTTAGAAAACAATCGAATTTAACTGATTTATCCAAAAATGGAGATCTTGCTCCAAATATTGCTGAGGCAAGTCAAACGACTAATCCAGATGGTAGTTTTACGCTGTCTTACCCTGGTACCAAATCTAAAATTGATGTTGCAACAGATGGTACCATCACGGTTACTTATCGTGACGGTTCTACAAGTGTCATCAATGCTTCTTTAGAGAAGGAAAAAATACCTCCAGTAATAACCGTTACTGCGACCCGTAATGGTAAACCTCTAGCTGCAGAAACAGGAGGTATAGCAGGAGATAAATATTACTATTACTATGCAGGTGATGATATCGGTTTTGAAATGAAAGCCGTAGATAATAAGGGAAAACTGAGGGAGTTTAAACTTGTAGCACAGGCTGATGGTTATAGACCAGCGTCAGAAATGGCTCAAAACATCTTTGGAGATAATAGTTACGGGACTGGGACAGCTACTTCTCTATCAGATCCAAATGGGAATCTCGTTGCGACTGAGTCTAATCCGGCAGTCATAACTGCAACTGGGCATATGAAAGATGATTTGACTTATGCTCCTAAAAATGAATGGCGTCGTAATGCAGTAGCAACAGATAAAGCAGGGAATGTTACGATTCCGGGAGACAACAGTACAGGGAACTTCTTTATCAAGCAACGTCCTTTGAATGAGCGTTACAAGTATGAATCAGAATTTACAATAAAAAATCCTAGGTTTACCCCTGTTGTAGATAAGAACGATGTCAAACCCCACGAGAAAGACGCTGTTAAGGCTGCTATTTATGATGCTCTTTATGATGCTGTCCCTGAAAATATTAAAAATAAACATAATAATAATAAAATAGATAGCGTTAAAGAATACTTTAGAATCAATAATATTGAAGTATCAAATAATGGTACAGCAAAAATCATCTACAATGATAATACAAATACAGAAAATGTAGGAGGTAGAAATGAAAATCTTCCACCATCTGTAACAATCAACGAACGTCCTAAGTTAGACATTCCTTACGACAATCCAACAACGAAAGAAATCTATCTTTATCGCAACGAACCGGTTAATATTACCCTAAAAGCGACGGACGATTCTGGAAAACTCAATTCATTGAAGTTTACTAGACCTGATGGGACCAGTGATGGAACTGGTAGTGGAACTGCTAATGATTACGGTGGTTTCACTGGGGTAACACGTTCTAATACCATCACTTCTACGACAAACCAAGAAAATGCTACCATTACCTTGACAGGTACCCTAAATAAAAGCCTGCAAAAAGGAGCGTTTACTGAACGTAAGCTCGTAACTACGGATAACCAGAATACATCAAATAGAACAGATAACAACGAAGGTTATATCAAGTTTGTTGTCAAGGATCAAACGGATAAGTATAATGCCGTGGCTAAAGTAGACACTATTTATACTTATGCGGGTGAAACAGCAGCGGATTTGGGAAATGCAGCTAACTTTGTTCAACTTGAAGGTGGTAAATCTCTGCCTGCAGGAGCGACGGTTAAATGGACAAATACGATTGACAATTCGACTACTGGGACAAAGAGTGCTGTTGCGCGTGTTACTTATTCGGATGGTTCAACCGATGATGTGACGGTCAACTATAAGGTCTTGGCTACGATTGCCCCTAAAGGACCTGTGAATGATATTCAAGGTACAGCTCCTCATAATGGTAACTTATGGCATGATTATGTCAACAAGCAAGGAGACGGTGATTACCCAAGTGGAGCTAGTCAAACTTGGAGAAAAAATGGGCAGCCTGTAGCAAATTCACCGATTAGTACAGCGGAAA
>CAURHZ010000015.1:0-12927 GCA_963524345.1 uncultured Streptococcus sp. | reverse complement strand
ACACCTTTATTGTATCGCGTTCGGAGTTTTTTTGGTATAACCTTCGACGCGCACCTAGCGGAGCGAGACGGACTAATAGTCGCATAATTTTCTACTATTCCACTCGCCATAATGACAAGTGGGATTGTTGCCATTGATACATTCATCAATATAAAGGCATCCTTCTTATTCAAAAAGTAGAAAGAAAGGTTACTGCTATCAAACTTCCAAATCCAGTAATTGAGTAAACAATCCCAACAAGACTATTTGATAATTTTAATTACGTCCATTTTTTTCTCTCATTAATTGGACATAGCCCTTTGTTTCTATTTTTGAATTTAAAAACGAGAACTCTCCGCACATTTTATCATAAAAATTACTATAATCTTCTTTTGAAAAATCTCCTAAAATCTCTATCTCAAGATAAAACCCAAGACCATCAATCTTATCTAGATTAATCGTTTTATTTTCTAATTCATCATGATAAGTCTTTCTATGTTTACTTATTGTGAAAATATTTGAAAATCCATCTTGCAAGATATTTCTTACAAATTCTAATTTTTCAGATTCTAACTCTATTTCACTTTCACTCCACATTCCTTGTTTTATCGTATCTTTTCTTGTGAAAACACATGCTTTATTATCAGCTTCTTGACGAATTCTGTAGATAAAGCTACCTACCTCATCATTTTCAAATTCTCTTCCTTTTATTTTAAAATATTCATCAACTTGCTTATTTTCACTCTTAAATTTATAAGATTTTTCTAAATATGAAATAGCATTATTATAATCTTTCTCATTGTTTAGTTCAAATCTAACTTCTAATTCATTCATTAATTTTACCTCTCAATTCTTCAAAGGCTGAAGTCTCTTTACATTCATTCAGTCTATAGTAAGTTTCTGTAGATGTTTTATGGACTAAAAGCCTAATATTTTCTTGCACTCATTTTAGCACTTCAATATAATACTGTCAAGAATTTTACGATAATATTTTTTTATTTATCTTTTTAAAATACATATTTGTATCTATCTAAATTAAAAAAACGATGCTTAATTGAACATCGTCTTTACTATTCTGTTAGATCTGCAATGTAATGCTCAATTTTTAGAGCCATTGACATATTGCCCTCAAGCTTATATAGGAAATAAGCCGTTTCAAAGTAATCTTTTACTGCAACTTTAGAAGAAAAATTCTTACTGACATTTCCCATCAATAAATACAAATCAGCCAAAAGATATGTTGTTCTATACGTCTTACATTGCTTTATCGTATCTGTGATTTTAGTAATAGCTTCTTCAGTATTATTCTGCAACCATAGATAGCGACAAACATTATAATTAAATTTAATAGAAAGGTTTAATTCTTCGATTGTGTTTAAATTGAGTTGATTTACTTGATACTCTAACTTTTCTCGAATTTTATTAAAACTCTCTAAATCTTCAATATCATAATAAAAATTAAATAGAGTATTTGCAACTTGAAGGTAGGTCAAGTCAGTTACACTTAACTGAGACAGTACCTTCTCCAATCTTGCCACAGCCTCCTCTTTTTGCCCGTAGAAATAAAAATCTATAAGAGATTTTATCCACTCCATATAAAACTTATCTACTAGAGACAAGCGATGTACCTTTACACTCTCTAATTCATATATATATTTCAAAGATTCATAATTTCGATTTGTGATAAATGTCTGGGCTAACTTCTTAAACTCTGATAGCTCATCAATCTCCTCTCCAATCTGCTCATTAAAAAAATAATCTATACTAACTTTTAACTTCTTAGACAGAGCATATAAAAATTCTGCTCCTGGAGTAAATTCTCCATTCTCTAATCGACTAATCTGTCCCTGTTTACATATCCCCTCAGCCAATTCTCGCTGAGACATTTTTAATTCTTTTCGTCTATTTTTTAATCTTGTTGCTAATAGTGTGCCCACGTTTGCATTTTCCTTTTCTATTCGATTTCAATTTCAATTGTAACATGATTAAATTTTAAATACAAATTAATAAACCAAAAGATACAAATTATATATAAACAATGACTAGATAGGTTATTTTTGAAAACCCAGCCCTTCTTCTTTTGAGATTTTCTTACTCAAATGATTGATAAACTTATTCACTTGAAATGGATTAGATATTAGACTATCATGTTTAAATTTTGTTATTGATATATTTAACAGACCAGAAATAGTCTTGTACAACATATCAAATTCAGGGGAATAATAACGATTTTCCCCATTTTTTAAGCTCTCTATTTCATAACAATCAATTCACCTTGTCACATACCTTAGCCAGAAACATCCATACCAAATCTTTTTGAAAGCTGTTTAAAGATTTGTACTTACTTTCTGAGTTCATAGATCTGAACCTTAACATCATTTGTCAATTCCATAATAAAAATAAGGACATTCCAATAAAGGAAGTCCTTTTTTAACACTACTATAAATCAAAGACATTTTCATGATCCATTTTATTCTATAGTCATTGACCAAAATACTAAATTATTTTTAAAAATGAACTTGTGATAATTGCCTTTAAATAAACATTTTGAATTTTCTTTGTCTTTCTTTACATTACTAAAAATGCCCCCTGCAGGAATCGAACCTGCAACTACTCCTTAGGAGGGAGTTGTTATATCCATTGAACTAAGGGAGCTAGATAAAAACTCTGCTGAAAAAGCAGAGTTTTTTAGTCGAATTAACGACGGATTTCTTTGATACGAGCTGCTTTACCTTGAAGAGCACGCAAGTAGTACAATTTCGCACGACGTACTTTACCGTAACGAACAACTTCGATCTTTTCAACACGTGGAGTGTGGATTGGGAAGATACGCTCAACACCTACACCGTTAGAGATTTTACGAACTGTATAGTTTTCTGAGATGCCAGCACCTTTACGTGCGATAACAACACCTTCAAAAATCTGGATACGTTCACGGTTACCTTCGACAACTTTCGCGTGTACACGAACAGTGTCACCAGGACGGAATGATGGGATATCTGTACGAAGTTGACCTTCAGTCAAGCTTTGGATTAATGGATTCATTTTATTCTCCTATCTTTGTCAATCTTGAGGAATCTTCCTCAGCGGATAAACTGTATTTTTGTGCGTCCATTACACACAAGATACAGTTTACCAAATTTCCACAAAAAAGTAAAGAAATTTATAGCAGAATTCCTAAAAAAATCGCAACCAAACCACCTAGGTAGGTCAAAGTCAGGTAAGAATAAAAGACTTTCCTATCGCTCAGCAACCTTTGGAGTTCGTCATTCAAGGTAGAGAAGGTTGTTAAACCTCCGCAAAATCCTGTTGCTAAAATAGCATAGACTTCCTTAGACTCCACATAATTGTAGAATAATCCAATCAAAAAACAACCTAGAAGATTGGCTATGAGCGTTCCGAGTGGCAATTTAGAAGCTTGATTATAGCGGGAAAAGAAATAGCGCACTAAAGCTCCGAAACCACAAGCAATTGCAAGATAGACGATTACCATTTCTTCCTCCCCAAATAGTAAGCCAAGAGCAGGCCTCCACCCACACTTAAAATGAGATACAAGACTAGGCTAAGATAACGCCCTGTATCAAGCAGTTTCATAGCATCAAGCATGAGACTGGAAAAAGTTGTTAAACCGCCACAAAAACCTGTACCCAGTGCTAAAATAACGCCTTTACTGGTTCCTTTATAGACCAGATAGCCCTTGACAAGATAAACCAGGCAGAAAATTCCCAGATAGTTGACAAAGAGAGTGCCCCAAGGAAAGTCAGGACTAGCTGGTAACCAAGTGGAAACTAGGTAGCGAACCAGTCCGCCCAACATGGCAGCTAGAAAAATTCCTAGCGGATAAAATTGTTCTTTTTTCATTTGATGTTTTGATCCTGGTAATCACGCGAACGTTTGAGTATGTCCGAAAATGTTGAGACAATAGTCTCCTGATAGCGCTTGTCTTCTACACGATTTCTGACCTTTTCAAAAATAACTGCTTCTCTCTTGGTATCTAAAATCGGTTTCCCTGAAGCCTTCTTATAAGCGACAACCCCTTCAACTAAATGCATTCTTTCTTCTAACAGTTTGACAATTTGGTCGTCGATCTGATCAATTTCTTGACGAATAATATCTAAATCCATACAGTCTCCTCCTTTATTTGAATTATTGTATCAAAAAGCCACCAAATAGGCTAGTAAAATCCCAAATCTCGATAAGAAAAATGCACTGATTGATTACATCAGCGCACTTTTATGCTTATCCTACTTTAGCAGCCAATTCTTCTGCGAATTGTTCCAAGCGTTCAATGTCTTCTTCCTCAGCAGAAAGATCAACTTTAACACACTCTGAACCTTTTTCTGCCCCTGTTGAAACAAAGACACGATCAAAGTCATCGACAGCCTTACAGAATTCATCGTAGAAGGTATCTCCTGAACCAACCACTCCGTAGATTTTGCCATTCAAGTTGAGATCTGCAAGGTCTTCGTAGAAGTCCATCATCTCATCTGGCAATTCACCATCACCATAAGTATAGGTCGCAACGATAGCGATATCTGCTTCCAAGAAGTCTGAAGCGTCAACAGTTGTACATTCATCAACATCGACATCCAAGCCCAAGTCACGTAATTTGTCTGCTACAATATCTGCAATTTCTTCGGTATTACCGGTCATACTGGCAAATACAATTTTTGCTAATGCCATATCGTCCTCCTCAATTTATCTTTCTCCATTATATCACATCTTTTTCATTTTAAAAATAAAAATTCTTGTGCTACAATGAAATGAGAAAGAATTGAGGTTATTTATGGAAATTTGCCATCAAATTTTAGAAAAAATTAAAGAATACGACACGATTATCATTCACCGTCATATGAAACCTGACCCAGATGCCTTGGGAAGTCAGGTGGGATTAAAAGCTCTTCTCAAACATCATTTCCCAGAAAAAACCATCAAAGCTGTTGGTTTTGATGAACCAACTCTTACTTGGATGGCTGAAATGGATCTTGTTGAAGATAGTGCCTACCAAGGTGCCCTTGTCATCGTCTGTGATACGGCGAATACTGCTCGTATCGATGATAAGCGCTATAGTCAAGGTGATTTTCTCATTAAGATTGACCACCATCCAAATGATGATGTATATGGTGACCTATCTTGGGTCGATACTAGTTCAAGTAGCGCTAGTGAAATGATTACCCTATTTGCTGAAATAACCCAACTGGCCTTGTCAGATCGAGCTGCTGAGTTGCTCTTTGCAGGAATTGTTGGTGATACAGGTCGCTTCCTCTACCCTTCTACCACTGCACGCACCCTCCGTCTGGCTGCTTCTCTGAGAGAACAGAACTTTGACTTTGCGGCTCTCACTCGTAAAATGGACACTATGAGCTACAAAATTGCTAAACTTCAAGGTTATATCTACGACCATCTGGAAGTGGATGAAAATGGTGCAGCTCGCGTTATCCTGAGTCAAGAAGTCTTGAAACAATTTAATGTGACCGATGCGGAAACTGCAGCCATTGTCGGTGCACCTGGACGCATTGACAGTGTAAGTCTCTGGGGAATTTTTGTAGAGCAAGCTGATGGCCACTACCGTGTTCGATTACGCAGTAAAATCCATCCTATCAATGAAATTGCCAAGGAACATGATGGTGGAGGCCACCCTCTAGCAAGTGGTGCTAATTCCTATAGCCTAGAAGAAAACGAAATCATCTACCAAAAGTTAAAAAACTTGCTTAAAAACTGATAAAATACTTGCCAAACTTTTCAGAATCTGATAGACTAGTATGGTAACAATCTATGGCTCGCAAAGAGACCATGGCAGAAAGGAAATATTGCAAAATGAAAAAAGATATCCATCCAGAATATCGCCCTGTTGTCTTCATGGACACTACTACTGGTTACAAGTTCGTCAGCGGTTCAACTAAGTACTCTAGCGAAACAGTTGAATTCGAAGGTGAAACTTACCCATTGATCCGTGTTGAAATTTCATCAGACTCACACCCATTCTACACTGGACGTCAAAAGTTCACTCAAGCAGATGGACGCGTGGATCGTTTCAACAAAAAATACGGTCTCAAATAATCAACCGCATTTATTGCTTAAAAACGTTGATACAAAGCCTTTTCCAAGAAATTGGAATTGGCTTTTTTTATTTTTAGTACCGTTTTTGGTACCGTCTTGGAAAACTAACCTTTTGCACTATACAGGTAATCTACAAATTTTGTGATAGCTTTCTTCTCTCCTGCTACTGTAGAATGGCTATAAGTATTCAGGGTCATCTGACTACTTGCATGACCTAACCTTTTGGCTGCATTAACAGGATCTACACCCGTTTCAATCATCAAGGTAGCATGAGTATGTCTGAATCCATGAGGAGTTATCTTCTTCAAGCCATGTTTCCTAATAATGCGCTTTAGAACACTATTGATATAGTCCTGGTATAAAGGCTCTATCTTTCCATCTCGGCCAACAAACGTAAACATGTAATCACTATCAATCAATGGGGTAACTGACAGTTGCCCCTTTTCTCTTCTGCTCTTTTGTTTCCACTCTTTCAAAATCGAGATTGTCTCAGTATCTAAAGGGATTTGCCGTATGGAAAACCTGTTTTTAGTGCTTTTCTCAACTGCTTTCCCTTTGATTCTACCTAGATTTTTGCTGATAGAAAGTAATTGATTATCAAAATCAATATCAGACCACCTCAAAGAATACAGCTCCCCTTTCCTTAAGCCACTATAGGCCAACAAACGAAATAAGGCATAGTTTTTATAAGGCTCTTCTGCCTTAATAATAGCTAAAAACTCATGCAACTCCTCAACGCTAAAGAAGTTATCTGACTTCTTCCGCTCTCTTTTTGGGAGTATCGTTTGCTTCATTGGGTTGTCTGTAATCAATTTCATTTTCAAAGCAAAATCAAACACTTGGCTAGTATAAGATTTTACCTGTTTGATATTTCTAAAAGTCTGACCTTTTTCGGTAATGAAGTCTTGGCAGTGCCAAGGAGTAATTTTGGAAATTTTCATCTTTCCAAGAACTGGCAAGATATGGATTCTAAACAAATCATCTGTACGGACGCTTGTCGTCCTCTCTACTGTGTTTTGATAAGTTTTGAACCATTCTTCAAAAACTTCATCAAAACGTCTCTCAGAGACTCTCAGTAGCCCTGAGAGGTCTCCTGACGCTTTTTTGTGGTAAATCATAGCTTCATATTGTCTAGCTTCTCTAAGGCTCTTAAAACCGCTTTTAAAGAAGTCCTGACATTTGCCATCAATCACCCTGTAGATTCTGACCTTATAAAGATACCCTGATTTAGACTTTTTAGCCTTATATTTAATAATAGACATTCTAATTTCTCCTTTATTTTTTAAGGTTTCGGAGTTTATAAAATAAAGAAATCATGATTGTCAGTTATTTCTTACGCTTTTTCTCTTCTTGCCGTCTCTTGTATTCAGGAGTCTCTACCCATGCCTCCCAGACATAATGATAAGGGGAGTCTTCTGCTCCTGATTTGTTAATCAGGAAAGGGATAAGGCCTTGTTTCTCATCAGCTATAAATTCTTTAATAGCTTTAACCAAAACAGGGTTAAAGCCTTTTTTACTTGCTAGAAAATCAATGTAATCAGACAATGCCTCTGATTGATTGAGCTCTGCAAGTATAATAGCAAGATCTTCTCCAAAAGGAGTCCATTGAGTGATTTTATTTTCAATCGTACTTTTTCCCTGAAGCACTTTGGCGAAGCCTTTAAAAATTTCTTTGGTTGAACCTGGATTGACTAATACAGGGTTATCATCAATCCCCAGCAAGTAAGGGATAGACACCCCGAAGTATTCTGCAAGGATTTTTGCATTTTCTATACTAAGATTTGTTTTTCCATTTTCGTATTTTCCATATTGAGACTGGTTAGTATTCAAAACTTTTGCTAAGTCAGCTTGAGTCAGTCCTTTTTCTTTTCTTAAAACTTTTAGTCTATTGCTCATTTTATACCTTTCTGACATTTTATATTTAAAATTATAACACAAATAATTAAAAAATAACTTTTTTCTTGACATAAGTTATTTTTTAACTTAAAATAATAGTTATAAAATAACTTCGGAGCTTATGAAATTAAGAAAGGGGTCAGAATATGACAGAAAATTTTACCATCCACCTCCCAAAAGCAACAGAAAAGAAGTTGCTTGCTCGCTACGATAACATGCTTCAGAAAGCTATTGAAAAAGCCCTTGATGACCAGGAACTCTATAAACCTATGGTTCGTATGGCAGGCTTGTGCCGTTGGCTTGATGTATCCACTACTACCATTGTCAAATGGCAACGTGAAGGCATGCCTCACATGGTCATTGATGGAGTGACCCTGTACGATAAACACAAAGTCGCTCAATGGTTACAACAATATGAAAGGTGAGAAATATGGAATATGATGACAAAAACTATCTAATTCCAAAAGTGCTTTTTCGAGATGAATTTTATAATTGTTTAACTCCCTCTGCAATTATAGTATATACTGTCCTACTAGATAAAATGCAGGAAGCACCGACTAAAAATTGGATAGATGAAAATGGAGATGTTTATCTTAACTATCGTATAGTAGATTTAGAAAAAATATTTGGTTTTGGTAATAAGAAAATTATACGTATCCTAAAATCTTTAGAAGAGTGCAATCTTATTGAACGTGAAAGAGTTCCAGTTTTCTATCGTGCCAACTTACCGTACAGAATTTATATTAACGAGGTATAAAGAATGATAAAGATTTATTTTGGAAAAGATACAGCACTTAATCAAGCTATCCAGTCACGATTGGATAGCTATCAGCTTGAATATCAAGTATTCTCAAGTAAAGATATAGATACTAAAACGCTGATGGAATGGCTTTTTAGGTCAACTGATATATTTGAACTGTTAAGTACTAAGATGTTGAAGTATAAATTAAATACACAAATTACACTTAGTCAATTTGTTAGAAAGATTTTGAAAGACGTTGATAGTTCCTTAAAACTCCCCATTGTTGTAACAAAAGAAGACATCTATTCGAACATGACTACAGAAAAGGTTGGGACACTCTTGCCAAAAGAATACCGTAAAGCAGAACGAGAGAACTTATTTAGGAAACTTGAAGAGCTAGATGAAGGTAGACATTTTTGGAGAAATTTTGAGATTGTCCGTAAACAATCTGAACTGCCTTGGTTTGAATTGCATAAGTTGTTATTTGCTGATGTGTCTGACGATTTAGGAGAAATCAAAAAAGCTAAAGACCGATTCTTTAAATACAAGAAAAACAAGCAGATCCCACCTGAAGATATCATCGAAAAAATTCTAGAAGTATTTTTGATTGAAAGAGTTGACCTTTTTCAAAAATCTGTTTCAGATCTACAAAATTTCTAGTCCTAAAACAGTTATGAAAACAACTATGAAAATATTTTGGAAATGAGATTTTGAGACTAAATTTTTGAGCTTTCTCAAAATTTATAACGCGGGCTCCTCTAACAGCCCGCTATGTTCCCATTTCGTGGGATTTTACTACACCCATTTTTTGGCAAGTTTGACCGTAGCAAAATGAAAATGGTCCGACGAAGTCGGCTTGGGGTTGCTCCCCCAAGAATGTCATTTTACGGAGGTCTTTGCGCAGACAAAAAAGAGGCGCCGATAGGCGACCTCTATAAGAAAGGAGGTTGATTTGGAATTAAAAGTTAGCTTGGACAACATCACTATTACAGCTTATATCAAACCTATCAAACTCCTTGATCTCAAAAGTTTGATAGAAAGTCATACAGCCATTATCGTCCAGACTGCAATGACTGATATGTTTAGAGCAATCACTCGGGACGGAAGTCACGTTAGACTCCTCCTAGACTACGACAAATTAAAAGGACAAGCCTTTAATGCTCGCCCTTTCAGGATAGAGTTTAACCCCAATAAACTCCGACAGATTGATATTAATATCTTAGATACAATTATACCATATCTTGAAGATATTGCAATCTCTCGAGTCGATTTAGCTTTTGATATATTTGAAGTTGATTGTAGTGAGTTTATTCTTGAAAAGAAAGGCCGCCCTACTGCTACCAAAGAATGGAGAGACCAGAATGGAAAACTAGAAACTAAATATCTAGGCGCCTCCAGGTCAGAAAAGCAAATCAGACTCTATAACAAAAAAGTTGAACAATTAGAAAATGGCTCTGATGAAGACAAGAAATTTGCCCAGCAGTTCCAGCATTGGTGGCGCTTAGAATTTCAGCTCCGCAGTCGCTCGGTTGAAGAAATATTTGAAGTCATTGACTCTGTTATCTTTAAACCGTTTAACTTTGAAGGTTTAGGCATAGAGGCTCAACTTTACTTACTTGCCCTTACTCGTGATAAAGGAATCTGGAACAAAGTCAGTAAAAACACACGTACAA
The DNA here is from genome assembly GCA_963524345.1 of uncultured Streptococcus sp. Lineage (GTDB taxonomy): Bacteria > Bacillota > Bacilli > Lactobacillales > Streptococcaceae > Streptococcus. The sequence goes on along the minus strand of CAURHZ010000015.1, from coordinate 2,577 downwards.
AATACAAGAAACTTTTACAGACCTATAAAACATCTGATATTGACTATCTGAAATTGATGAAAGATTTATTAAAACATGAACGACCAATATTAGAAAAACAGCTTGCTTATTATGGGGGAAGAGAAACAAAAAATAGCTTTCAACCATTTGGTTGAAAATCCAGTATTAACAAGGAGTTACGAGGCCTAAAATGAGAATAAAAGACTACGCTGATAGCCTGGGAGTTAGTAGTCAATCCATCTATAAACGGATACGATCTCCAAAATATAAAGAGAGGTTGAAAACCTTGATTTAATAGGCATTAGAATACTTGAAGATTATCATTTTGAAAATGATGTGATTAAACTTGAGAAAGAATTAGAGGAGACTAAAGAACAAGGCAAACAACTAGAACAAGATTTGCAACTATTGAAAGGCTATAGGAAGAGTGAGCAACAAAATTTAAAAGCTTGGACAGATTATGCTGAACGATTGGAACAACATCGATTTTACTTAATGATTGCACTCACTACTGTATCTATAGCTTTCCTTGTAGCTTTAGCCTTTGCCGTCTTCTGACGGCATTTGTCGGACAATGCGAAGCGTCCGACCCTGGGGCACTGATAGAGTGCCCTACTCGCTTCGGCGAGTATAGTCGAAACTCCTCTTGTGGCTCGAGAGGTGGTTCGATGTCGCTCCTGTATTCGGAGCGATGTGCCGTCTGCAAGACCCTTCGGAGAACGCACATTTACGGAGTAAAGTGTAGTGCGTTACACTTTACATGGAAGTCGTGCCGATCCTTCAGGAAAAAATCTACCCTATGGGCCACTTAGTCCTGGTGGCAATCTTCCGCCACCAACTCGGCGACCCTTTGAGCCGAGAAAGGAGAACAAGCTATGAGTTACGCAGTAGCTAGGATGCAAAAAATGAAATCTGGAAATCTTGGTGGTGCCTATCGTCACAATGAACGAATTTTTGAAAATCACTCGAACAAGGATATTGACCCAGAAAAAGCTCACCTAAACTATGAATTAACCGACCGTGATCGCTCTATCCCATACGATAGGCAGATTAAACAATACATCAACGATAATAAAATTTCCAAACGTGCTCTACGTAAAGATGCCGTTTTGTGTAATGAATGGATTATTACATCAGATAAGGCATTTTTTGAAAATATGAGTCCAGATCAGATTAAGAATTTTTTTGAAACAGCAAAAAATTTCTTTGCTGAAAGATACGGTAATAGTAATATCGCTTATGCTATGGTACGTCTTGACGAGAGTACGCCACATATGCACTTAGGACTTGTGCCTATGCAAAATGGCAAGTTAAGCTCTAAGTCATTATTTGGCAGTCGTGACCAACTGAAAGAGATCCAGGAGGCATTTCCTAGATACCTGAACGAACATGGATATAATTTGCAACGTGGGAAGTCTGATAGCAAGAAGAAACACCTCGAAACAGCAGAATTTAAAGAAAAGCAACGCTTACTAGATGATACTGATAAAAAGATAGTTGATAAAACCGAAAAACTAAAGCAACTAGAAAAACAGGAAAAGCAAGCTACTGAAAAATCAAGCAACACGAAAAAGAGAAAGATGCTTTACTAGATGATATAGCTGTTTTAGAGTCTATTCAACCTTTACAGATTGAAGAAATGAAAAAAGACAAATTAGTCAGACGTACATTTGACGGAAAACTAAAAATGGATAAAGCAACCTATGACAGACTCTTTCATACAGCCTCCCAAAATGCCCTAGATAATAATAGGCTAAGGCACGAAAACAGCAAACTTGAACATCAATTACAGCAATCACTTTCTAAACAGAATAACTTAGCTAAAGAACTGATGAAGAGTGATCATATATTGTCTGAAAATCGTACGCTAAAATCAGAAGTCGATAAACTAAAACACGCAAATAAAAAACTCAATGAAAGTATAAAACGATTAGGTGAGCAATTAAATGCCGTAAATAAAAAACTTGCACTTTGGCGCAAAACAGCAAGAAATTACATGCATCCTAAAGAATTCAGCAGAATGTTACATGTCATAAATCAAATACGTCCACCAAGAATAACCATTATGTCAGTCGCTCGAAGTGTTAAAAATATGATTGAAAAAAATATATTTTAATCACTTTATGCCGTGAAAGTCTCTTGATAACAAGCTAGTCGACTTTAGACTAAAGTCAGTCGAGTCGTCAGGCTGAAAAGCTGACGACCGATTGCCAAAGGCTAAAAAAGACTAGGTTACTTGTTGTCAAGAGAACCATGGAATAAATGAACAAGGAGAAAAAGATGAACAATATTAACAAACCTTTAGTACACAAAATTAAACAACCCGGTACATTTTCCGGAAAAATATTACTGGGTTTCCTACAGTCAGTTTTTAAGGAAATCACTGGGAACTATATACCATCAGCCTATCCACTCAGCATTATTGAGCCTTATTTTACTTCAGATGAACAGGGAGAATCGTTTTGGTCAAATGCCCTGGCTATCAATGTTTTAGAAATTCGCCTCAAGGATAACTATAACATCCATCTAATACAAAAATCACCTTATATTCTTCTTGTTATTGAGGATATTGATAGC
>CAURHZ010000014.1:0-12950 GCA_963524345.1 uncultured Streptococcus sp. | reverse complement strand
CTCAAGGTTCAAGTAGAAATGCTAGGAAGTATAGTAGAGGATATTTATATCGGTGATGTGATTAATCCTGAATGGAAAACACAAGCACACATCTCACCCATTGCTTACGCTCGATACTTAATTCCACGGTTGACTACAGAAGATAGAGTAGTCTATTTAGATAGTGACATCATTGTACATGGAGATTTGAGTCCGCTCTTTGACTTGGATTTGGGAGACTACTCTTTAGCGGCAGTAAGGGATGTTGATGGTAATGGATTTAATTCAGGGATGCTGGTCATTGATTGTCAAAAGTGGAGAGAAAAAGATGTTACTTCCTTGTTGTTTGATAAGACAGTGGAGTACATGTCTTACCTTAATCAGAATACTACAGAGGACTTCAATGGGGATCAAACCATTTTTAATTTAGTCTTCCAGAATCATTGGCTAGAGTTGGATAAGCATTTTAATCTTCAAGTTGGGCATGATGTCATCGCATTCTATAGTCATTGGGATTCACATTTTGAATTGGATCAAGAACCATTGATTATCCATTATACGACCTATAGAAAACCATGGTCCACACTGATGGGCTATCGCTATCGGGATTTATGGTTGGCTTTTCGAGACGTTAGTTTCGATCAAATTGCGGAACATTACGCAGGATGTTTTACTATCAAAAGAGTTTATGACCTTCACAATGTCAATCTATTTACATTTACAGATTCACAGGATGTTCTTTATATTGATGAACTAGCCCAAGCTTTGCCTGATGTTGGGTTCCATATTGGTGCCTATACAGACATGGGTGATATTCTTCTAGCTTTAGAAAAATATCCAAATGTGTACTTGTATCCTAGTATGGTAGGGGTGGTGATTGATGAAATGATTGAGAAGTCAGATGCCTATTTGGATATTCATACGGGAAGTCCTATGGAATTTATTGTCAACCGTTATACTAGTGCAAGCAGACCGGTATTGACTTTTGATATAACCAATAAAAACCAATTGGAAAAAACAGTAGTTTCCTCTCAATCTCCACAGTCAATGATAGAAACTATTGAAGAGTTAAAGAAAGATAAAATAGCCATGAGGGCAATTGTTTTAGGAGCTAATTACCAATATGCAGATAAGGTGCTAACTACAATCAAATCAATCTGCTGTCATAATCAAGGACTTCGTTTTTATCTGATTAACAGCGATTTTCCGACAGAATGGTTTTATAATCTCAATCGTAAGTTGAAGAAGCTAGACTGTGAAATTGTTAATGCCCGTGTCAATAGTTCTCACATAAGTCAATATAAGACCAATATTCACTATGCAACATTTTTACGTTATTTTATTTCGGATTTTGTTGAGGAAGATAAGGTCTTATATCTAGACTGTGATTTGGTTGTCACAAGAGACTTAAGTCCTCTGTTTGATTTCGACTTGGGAGACTATCCATTGGCGGCAGTCAAGGATCTGGGGGCTCAAGTATATTTTAATGAGCATGGCTTCAATGCAGGTGTTTTGTTAATCAATAATCGCCTTTGGAAACAAGAAGAGGTTCGCAAACAACTGATTGAAATGACCAATGAGTTACATGACAAAGTTGCCCAAGATGATCAAAGTATTTTGAATATCTTATTTAAAGACCGCTGGTTAGCTTTAGACTTTAAATATAACTGTATTACCTTGCACACACATTTCTCGGATTATCGACCAGAGCTTGGAACTTATCCACCGATTATCCATTACCTGACAGAGAGAAAACCTTGGGGACTTTACGAGCGCTCCATTTATCGTGATGTTTGGTGGTATTATAATGCCCAAGATTGGTCGGATATGAGTCAGCCAACTCCTTGTCTTACCAAAAGTCAGGTGAGTCAATACACAGGAGTTCAACATTCAGCTTTTATTTATACATTCTCGTGTGATTTGAAAAATATAGTATATTTAATTGAAAATTTGCCAAATATAAAGTTTTATATAGCTGCTCCTGTTACGGTGGCAGATAGTATTACAGCTTTGCTGGCGTATCCAAATGTTTCAGTTTTATCTGATATCGCCGGACAACCAGCTTTGATAGATAGTTTGGTTGATGGCTGTGACTTCTTACTAGATATTAATGCTGATGTTGAAGTTGATGACATTATTGGACGTTTTCAACAAGTGGGAAAACCAGTGTTTGCTTTTGAAAGTGTTGCTCACGGTAAGCAAGGGCAGTTCCTCTATGACCAAGAGCATCCTGAAGAGATGATTCTCGTTATTGAAGATTATTGTCAAAATGGGAAGTTGCCTGTAAAAAAGCATCAATCTTATCCAAAGGTACTGGATATCCAGCAGAGTCTTGATTATATACTAGAGTACGATTCTTCTGTTATTCGCTATGGGGATGGAGAAATGGATATTATGATGGGACATGGGATTCCTTATCAAGACTATGATGAGACATTGGCGGAACAGCTTAGAAGAATGATCCAACTAGAAAGCTCTCCAGAATTGCTGGTTTGTCTTTCTGATGTTTTTGAAGTTTTGGAACGCTACAATCCCGAAGCTGTCAACTTTTGGAAAAAGCATTTAGAAAATTATAAAGAAGCCTATCATAGATTGTGCACAGCACCTTTCTATGGTTCGACTTTTATATCTCGTCCTTATATAGACCTCAAAGATAAGTCTGCTTCGGTAGCTCACTTTGAAAAATTAAAGAAACTTTGGGATAAACGAGATATCTTAATTGTCGAAGGTGAAAACTCTCGTTCAGGAGTTGGAAATGATCTTTTTGACAATGCTCAGTCAGTTGAGCGTATTGTCTGCCCTTCTAGAAATGCCTATAGTAAAATTCAGGACATTCAAGAAGCGATTGAAAAGCATGTGGCTGGTAAATTAGTATTCTTGATGCTTGGGCCTACAGCCAAGGTTTTAGCTTATCACTTAAGCAAAAAAGGCATACAAGCAATTGATCTAGGTCACATTGATTCCGAATATGAGTGGTTTAAGATGGGAGCAACTTCAAAAGTGAAATTCTCACATAAGCATACCGCAGAGCATAATTTTGATCAAGAAATTCAACTGCTTGATGATGAAGTTTATAATGCACAAGTTGTTGTAAGGATTTAAACAAGAAAATGAAAATTAACATTACAAATATTTATGGCATGTCTGGTCAAAGTACAGCCCTAATCGCCCAGAATGAAACCGTTAAAATTGCAAGAAAGTTAGACTTTCACGAACTTGGCTTTTACTTTTACGATATTTATAGTGATAGTCAAGGTGAGTTGAATAGCCGTTTAGATGGTGTTTTAGCTAAGCTCGGTTATGGAGATATCGTCGTCTATCAATCTCCCACATGGAATGGCAGGGAGTATGATCAGGCCTTTATCAGAAAATGTAAGATTTTAAATGCTAAAATAATCACCTTCATACATGACGTACCCCCACTTATGTTTCCATCCAATTATTACTTGATGCCGGAGTATATTGAAATGTATAACCAATCGGATTTAGTAGTTGTTCCGTCAGAAAAAATGAAGGAACATCTGATTAAGGAAGGGTTGACAGTTCAAAAAATTATTATCCAAGGAATGTGGGATCATGTTCATGACTATCCTTTGAGACGACCAGATTTTCAGAAAAAACTATATTTTGCGGGTAGTGTGGAGCGCTTTGAACACTTATCTAATTGGGCTTATTCAATTCCTCTCGATATTTTTTCCGAGTCTAATCAAGAGAATCCTAACCCAAGAGTTTCATTTAAAGGTTGGAAAACAGATACAGAGTTGCTTCTTGCTTTGTCAGAGGGAGGCTTTGGCTTAGTATGGGGAACCAGTGAAAATCCAACTGATGAGGAAGATTACTATCGATTGAATATCTCTCATAAAGTTAGTACTTATCTTGCTGCAGGGATTCCAGTAGTAGTGCCATCCTATCTCTCAAATGCTAGTTTCATACAAGAAAAAGGCTTAGGTTATGTAGTGAACAGTTTGGAAGAAGCAAATCGTCTTGTAGAGTACACGACAGCAGAAGCTTATCAACACATGGTTGAAAATGTATATAAAGTTAGTTATATCTTAAAAGAAGGATACTTTACAAAGAAATTATTGATTGCTGCAGTGATGCAGGTTTTAGATATCTAGAATAGGGTAGTTATGAATACCCCTCATCCATTAGGATGAGGGAATGACAGTAGTGGCAAACAGTCAATTTATAGATTTAGCTATATTCATCAGAATATTTCATCACTCGAATAAGGTAGGAGAAAAAAATTGAAGATAAAATTGACATCAGTCGTCGTGAAACGTGTTATGTGGACGATTTCTTTCTTGTTTATTTATGTTCTAGGAAGTAGATTGACTCTTCCGTTTATAAACGTTAATGATGCAAATTTTTTGGGTGGAACTGTAGCTTTTTTAGCTTTTTCTACTGCTATAACAGGTGGCAATCTTCAAAGCATCTCCCTATTTTCAGTCGGACTGTCTCCATGGATGTCGGCTATGATTTTATGGCAAATGTTTAGTATGTCTAAGAAGCTTGGTTTTGGTAGCTTACCACTTGAAGTTCAAGAACGAAGAAAAATGATATTAACATTTGTCATAGCTTTAATCCAGGCATTAGCCATTACCATAAATCTCCCTATTCAGTCGGGGGAGCATTATGGAATGGTCTTGATTTTGAATGTTCTGCTCTTGATTGCGGGCACTTTTTTCTTGGTCTGGTTATCGGATCTCAATTCTCAGTTTGGTGTCGGGGGTTCTATAGTTATCTTGATGTCCAGTATGGTAGCTAGTATGCCACAAAACATAGTCAAGAGTATTAAAGAATTACAGGTTAGTTTTTTATTTGTTGTACTATTACTTATGTTTTCTCTAGTTTTTCTATATACTGCTGTCATCATGCAGAGGGCACGCTATCGTATTTTAGTGAATAAGATTATGATTCACAATCGTTTTAAACGCTATTCTTATTTTGATATTCAGTTAAATCCTGCGGGAGGGATGCCTTTTATGTATGCCATGTCCTTGGTATCAATTCCGCAGTATGTTCTAATGTTACTCCAGATTATTTTTCCAAATGTTTCTTGGATACAGAACTGGATGGGCCAATTTGCAATTGGACGACCAATATGGCTATGTACATATATTCTAATATTGTTTGCATTGGGACTTGCTTTTTCTTTTGTCAATATGAGTGGAGAGGAAATAGCTGAAAAGATGAAAAAATCTGGAGAGTATATCTATAACATCTATCCAGGAGAAGCGACAAGTCGCTATATCAATTGGTTAATTTTGCGTTTTGCAATCATTGGTTCTACTTATACAGTTATTATGGCTGGCTTGCCAATGTTGATGGTTATATATGATCCGCGCTATATGCAACTAACGATGCTTCCAGGGTTATTCTTGATTTTTAACGGAATGGTGTTTAATATCAAAGAAGAGATTCATGCCTTGACGTTGAATGAGAACTATAGACCACTCTTAGAAATCAATTCATAATTGAGAGGAGAATATATGTATTATTTCATTCCTTTTTTGGAGCGTGACAATCAATCTTGGCAGACAAATATTGTGCCCTGGTATAGGACTCCTTATCGCTTAGAATTTGATGATATCTTGCACCAAATTCGGATTTTTAAACGCCAAGAATTAGAATCTAAAATGCTATGGTTGACTTATCATCCTCACCTGCGCTATTTGTTACACAGACAAGATTTATTGGAGTCTGATGTTTTCTCTGTTTTTGATGCTATTCAAAATATTGCAAATGAGGAGATGCACCCCTTGCAACTGAAAGATTTAACATGGGATAAAGATTGTGACTTTATCTATACTCCCTTTGTAATTGCAGTTAAACAGCAAGGGGCGCTTTATGCTGAAGTTGAATATGGCTCAGAAGGTTTTATCAGCTATATTACTTATTTTAAAGATAATAAAATTGATTTTATTTGCTATTTTGATGATCGTGGCTTTTTATCTAGCCTTATAGAGTATGAGGATCAAAAACCAGTCAACCGTTATTATTACAATGCAAAAGGACAGTGGCAATTGAGGGAGAATTTGCAAGGGGGACAGCCAATTGTAAAGGTAAATCCAGCAGTAAGCTACCGTTTTGAAAAATTAACTTATGAGAGTATAGATGAAGTTATTTGGGAATTCTTAACAACATTTTTAAATCAAGACTATCAAGTTGGAGATTCATTTGTTTTGGCAGCTCATACCAGATTTCAAAATCAATTGTTAGAAAGATTGCCAGAAGAAGCTCCCAAAATTATAAGTTTCTTTATTGAAAGAAATCAAGCAGATGATTTACAAGTTCATCGTCAGGCAATAGAACAGTCTAGATTGTTGATTAGTGATAGGAAAGATTTTCTTGAACGATTGCAAGAGACTTATCCTCAATTTATTTCTAAAATGCATCATTTACCATCTTTTGATACGCGCTTGAAGTTAGGTCTTAGTCAACGATTAAAGGAATCAAAAATTTATGTCCAAATGGATATACAGATGCAACAAGATCCACAGATCTTGTATGAAATCTTATACTTCGTCTCGAAAAATCCTTTGACTGAGGTTGTTTTTTCAGTATTTAATGCAGAAGGATATCAAATTGAAGCTTTACAGAAGCAGATCGATTCGCTCATTATGGAGCGTCTCAATCTGAAGGAACTGTTAAAGGATTCCGTGGTATCTGATGCAGAAAATATATTAGAAGAAAATACCAGAGATTATTATCGCTTTAAGATTATCAATCTAAATGATGAGATGGGCTTAATTCGAGAATTGGAGTACACTCGTTTAATTGTTGATTTAAATCCAGTCGCAAATATTTATACTCAGATTGCAGGAATTAGTGCAGGAATTCCTCAAATCAACCTACAAGAGTCAGAATATGTTACTCACTTACAAAATGGGTATATCCTGTCGGATTTATCAGAATTTAGTAAAGCTGGACACTACTTTTTAGATACCTTGGAACATTGGAATCAAGCCTTAATTTACTCAATCGATAAGATTCGACAAAATACAGGTGAACAATTTGTAGACAAGTGGGAAAAATGGTTAGAGGAGGCAAAGGGTGAGCAATAAATTACAGATTTTGCAGATAGGTAGCAGAAACTGGCGTCATTATTATGAGATTCCTGAGAATATGGACTGGCATTTCTTTTGGCCAAAATCAACGACTGCAATAAGGAAGGTCATGAAAATGGAGGGATTAAAAACTTTTTCAGCTATTTTGGTTGAAAATCCTGAACATTTATCGGATTTGATTCCTTTGATGAAAAAGGTCACTCCTTATACTATTTTCTACCCAGATACAGCTGAGCCACAATCAAAAGATGTTCAAAATTTCTTGAAAAGAACCTGTGCTCAAGCAACAGATTTTTCAAAACCAGCAGAACTTTTACGTCTACTATCTAAGGCCTTGTTTAGAGGGCAGTATGGAGACAAGTTGGCCCCGATTGATATGCTTGTTAATCCTGCTTTTGCGGGGGAGGTTCGTTATAATGGTTATGAACATCTAGAACTCTTAGGAAAGTATGGTGAAGACTTCCGTCCCTTAATTAGCTGGAAATATAATATTCGAGCAAGCGAGTTTAACCCAGTAGAACTCTGGCTAGAATATGAGAAAGATTGGACTTGTGATATTCGCCTTGTTGTTCGGAATATCCAAGATGGGTCCACTGCTAGTTTTGTTAAAGAACGAGTTTTTACAGTTGAGGATATGGAGACCGCCCTTGTATTGGACGATGATTTTTCCTCATTTATCAGTATTTCTCTAGAAGCGCGAGGAGCAGGACGTCTGAGAATCGGAGCTCTTCACCAGCGTTTAACACGCTACCAATTTGGCAAGTATGTTCTAGGTGGAGGCATTATACATAATAAAAAGCGTGAGGAACTTAATTACTTTTTCTATCCAGGAGACTTTAAACCGCCTTTGAATATCTACTTTTCTGGTTATCGACGAGCGGAAGGATTTGAGGGGTTTGGGATGATGAGATTTCTTGGTGCACCCTTCCTTCTTTTTCAAGATCCGAGAATAGATGGGGGAGCCTTTTACTTGGGTGATGACTACCTTGAAAATGGCGTTCGAAATGTGATTCAAGAATATCTTGATTTATTAGGATTCTCAAATAAGGAATTAATTTTCTCGGGTATATCTATGGGGACCTATGGTGCTATGTATTACAGTTCTTTCTTTGAACCTAGGGCTGTTATTGTTTCAAAACCCTTGACCAATCTTGGATTGATAGCAGAAAGAGGCAGACTTGAGGCGCCTGGGCTTTTCCCTACCGCCTTTGACATTTTACGTCACCATTCTAAAGGAGATGCTAGTTTAGCTGCCATGAGATTCTTAGATGACCGTTTTTGGGTTCCTTTTAAACAGGCGGATTTTAGTCAAACAATTTTTGGACTCTCTTATATGAAAGAAGAAGACTATGACCCGCGTGCTTATGATGATTTAGTAGAGACACTCTATCATTCTGGTGCTCGTATCATGTCAAAAGGGACTTCAGGTCGACATAACGATGATAATGACACAACTATAACTTGGTTCATGAATTTTTATAAAATGATATTAGAGAAAAATTTTGGGAGAAAGTTTTGATGGTTATCAAAAGGACTAGAGAGATTTATTGGGGAGAATTTAAAGGGGCCAGTTTAGGAGACTTGAAAGAGAATAGTTTTTTATATGGTTCAGTTGTTATTTATCATTCGCGAAATCATGTTTATTTTGAAAATGGTATGGTGAATTCTGGTACTATGATTCATGAGTGGACCTCAAGTTTTAATTTTCAAGGAAATCGTTTAACTCCAACCTTGCCTCTTTTAAAAAAGGGGCATCGTTATCGTTTGGTTAGTCAAATGACTGTTCAGCCCCAAAAAGGTTTGTATTTTAGACTCATTTTTATGGATCGTTATGATAAGCAGATTGGTCAAGTGATTGAAAAGAATTTTGATTTCACCTTTATCTATCCAGAAGAAGCCTATCATTATAAAGTCCAACTGTTGAGCGCAGGATTACAATCAGTTGACTTTCATTCATTTTCAATAGAAGAGGACTATTCTAAACAAGATGTGGAATAATAGACAGTTGAGCAAGGTAAAAAAAATCTTGCATCAAATTAATCTAAAAAAAGAAGAGATGGCCTCGCTAACAGATGCTGAATTGGCAGGTAAAACTCAAGAATTTAAAGAGAGGTTGGCTACTGGAGAAACCTTAGATGATCTTTTAGTGGAAGCTTTTGCAGTTGTACGTGAAGCTGATAAGCGGATACTAGGAATGTTTCCCTATGATGTACAGGTCATGGGTGGGATTGTTATCCATCAAGGGAACGTTGCGGAGATGAATACAGGTGAGGGGAAAACCCTGACTGCTACGATGCCAATCTATCTCAATGCTTTATCAGGTCAAGGTGTAATGCTGGTGACTACTAACGACTATCTTGCTAAGCGTGATGCAGAGGAGATGGGTCGAGTCTATGAGTTCTTAGGTTTGACAATTCGTATCCCATTTTCTGAAGACGATGAGGAAGAGTTAACGTCCGAAGATAAGAGAGAAATTTATAGTGCGGATATTATCTATACTACTAACAGTGGTCTTGGTTTTGACTATTTGATTGATAATTTAGCATCAAGTGAAGACAAAAAGTACATGGCAGAATTTAACTTTGTTATTGTAGATGAGGTAGATTCAGTTTTGTTAGATAGCGCTCAAACTCCCTTAGTTATTTCAGGTTCACCTAGGGTACAATCCAATTTTTATGGAATTATTGACACCTTGATGACAACTTTAATAGAGGGAAAAGACTATATTTTTAAAGAAGAGAAAAAAGAAGTATGGCTTACTACTATGGGTGCTAGAACTGCGGAGAGCTTTCTTGGAATTGATAACCTATATTCTGAAGAACATAGTGTACTAGCCAGACATTTGACCTTTGCTTTACGAGCTCATACCCTATTTAAAAGGGATAAAGACTATATTATTCGGAAGGGTGAGAAAGATGACGAACTGGTTCTAGTGGATCAAAGTACAGGTCGTTTATTAGAAATGACCAAGCTTCAAGGAGGTTTGCATCAAGCTATTGAGGCAAAGGAGCAGGTTCCTCTATCTGAAGAAACTAGGGCAATGGCTTCTATAACATATCAAAGTTTATTTAAGAAATTTAAAAAGATTTCTGGTATGACTGGTACTGGAAAAGTTGCAGAGAAGGAATTTTTAGAAACCTATGGTATGTCAGTTGTGAAAATTCCAACTAACCGAAAGAACCAGCGAATTGATTATCCGGATAATCTCTACGTTACGTTACCTGAAAAAGTTTATGCCTCGCTTGATGAGATTAAGTATTATCATAAAAAAGGGAACCCTTTATTGATTTTTGTGGGTTCGGTTGAGATGTCGGAACTTTATTCTTCTCTCTTACTGCGAGAAGGAATTGCTCATAATGTTTTGAATGCTCATAATGTAGCTCGTGAAGCGCAGATGATTGCAGAGTCTGGTCGCATGGGAGCTGTGACAGTTGCGACTTCAATGGCTGGTCGAGGTACAGATATTAAACTTGGACCTGGAGTTGCGGAGCTTGGAGGCTTAGTGGTTATTGGTACGGAGCGCATGGAAAGTAAGCGAGTTGACTTACAGATTCGAGGGCGTTCGGGACGACAGGGAGATCCGGGCTTATCGAAATTTTTTGTATCACTGGAAGATGATGTGATTAAAAAATTTGGTCCTTCTTGGGTCCATAAGATGTATAAGGACTATACAGTGAACAAACATATAAGTCCTGAGCTCCTAGAAGGAAGACGCTATCGAAAATTAGTGGAAAAAGCGCAAAAAGCAAGCGATAGCGCCGCTAGATCAGCGAGAAGTCAAACCTTAGAATATGCTGAGAGTATGAATATCCAAAGAGAGATGGTCTATAGTCAAAGAAATCGTTTGATTGATGGGACTGAGGATCTAGATGGTTTTGTTGTAGATGTACTAGATGAGTTCATAAAAAAGAGTTTGTCAAACGAACAATTTGAAAGCAAAGAGGAATTGTATCACTTTATCGTAAAAAATATCAGTTTTCTTTATCATGCAGTTCCTCAAGAGTTGGATATGACGGATAAGGATGCCATTAAACGAGTTTTGGAGACAACAGTCCAAAAAACTTTACAAGAGAAACGAACACTTCTGGAAATTCATGACTTCTTTTCAGATTTTCAGCGTTTGGCCTTGCTAAAGGCTATTGATGATAATTGGGTTGAACAAGTAGACTATCTTCAACAATTAACTTTTGCGATTGGCGGGCAATCAGCTGCTCAAAAGAATCCTATTGTCGAATATTATCAAGAAGCTTATCATGGATTTGAAGAGATGAAAAGGCAAGTCAAAAAGGATATGGTTCGAAACCTTCTATTGAGCAGAGTAGACATTTCTCCAAAAGGTGAAATCGTGACTCATTTTCCATAAGAGGAGAAAATATGACAATTTACAATATAAATTTAGGACTTGGATGGGCTAGTAGCGGTGTTGAATACGCACAAGCCTATCGTGCTGGTGTTTTTCGGAAATTAAATCTGTCCTCTAAGTTTATCTTTACAGATATGATTTTAGCCGATAATATTCAGCATCTGACAGACAATATTGGTCTTGATGACGATCAAGTTATCTGGCTTTATAATCATTTCACAGATATCAAGATTGCGCCGACTAGCATGACAGTGGATGATGTCTTGGCTTACTTTGGTGGTGAAGAAAGTCACAGAGAAAAAAATGGCAAGATTTTGCGTATCTTCTTTTCTGACCAAGATAAGTTTGTCACCTGTTATTTGGTTGATGAGGACAAGGACTTGGTTCAACATGCTGAGTATGTTTTTAAAGGAAACCTGATTCGTAAGGATTACTTTTCTTATACGCGTTATTGTAGCGAGTATTTTGCCCCTAAGGACAATGTTGCAGTCTTATACCAAAGAACTTTCTACAATGAAGACGGGACTCCGGCCTATGATATCTTGATGAATCAAGGTAAGGAAGAAGTTTATCGTTTCAAGGATAAGATTTTCTATGGGAAGCCAGCCTTTATGCGAGCTTTTATGAAATCCTTGAATTTGAACAAGTCTGATTTGGTTATTCTCGATAGAGAGACAGGCATTGGACAGGTTGTTTTTGAGGAAGCACAAGCGGCTCATCTGGCGGTAGTTGTCCACGCGGAGCATTATAGTGAAAATGCTACAAACGAGGACTATATCCTTTGGAATAACTACTATGATTACCAGTTTACCAATGCAGATAAGGTTGATTTCTTTATCGTATCCACTGATAGACAAAATGAAGTGTTGCAAGAGCAATTTGCCAAATACACCCAGCATCGTCCAAAGATTGTTACCATTCCTGTAGGAAGTATTAATTCCTTGACGGAGTCAAGTCAGGGACGTAAGCCCTTTTCTTTAATTACCGCTTCGCGTCTGGCCAAAGAAAAACACATCGACTGGTTGGTTAAAGCGGTCATTGAGGCTCGTAAGGAAATACCTGAACTAACCTTTGATATTTATGGTAGTGGTGGAGAAGATTCTCTTCTTCGAGACATTATTGCAACTCATCAGGCTGGGGACTATATCCAACTCAAGGGGCATGCGGAACTTTCGCAGATTTATAACCAGTATGAGGTCTACTTGACGGCTTCTACCAGTGAAGGATTTGGCTTGACCTTGATGGAAGCAGTTGGTTCAGGTCTACCACTAATCGGTTTTGATGTGCCTTATGGTAATCAGACCTTTATAGAAGATGGGCAAAATGGTTATTTGATTCCAAGTTCATATGACCATGTAGAAGACCAAATCAAGCAAGCCTTTGCGGCTAAGATTTGTCAATTGTATCAAGAAAATCGCTTGGAAGCTATGCGTGCCCATTCTTATCAAATTGCGGAAGGCTTCTTAACCAAAGAAATGTTAGGAAAGTGGAAGAAAACAGTAGAGGAGGTGCTCCATGATTGAACTTTATGATCGTTA
>CAURHZ010000013.1:0-13422 GCA_963524345.1 uncultured Streptococcus sp. | reverse complement strand
GACTGAGTACTGGGTTGGTTTGACCTTGTAGCTGGATACTGTTAACTTGATGGATACGATCAAGCTTCATACCTAGATAGCTATTTGCAGGAAGTTTGGTTCCAGCTGGAATTTGAAGCTCGTAACTACCCAAGCTATCCACTACTGGTGTTTCCTTCAAGGCATCCACGTTGGTGTCTGTTAAATCGCTATTTCCAGAACGTGTCTCAACAGAGAAGTCTTGGATACGCCACCAAATGTCACTTGCCTTGGTATTTCGCACTCGGATGTAACGAGCATTGATAGCTCTAGTCACTTCCTTAGTTTGTTCTCCTGCCAAACGATCTAATTCTTGCCACGCAATTCCATCTGTAGAGTACTCAAGTACACCTGTGGCAAGTTTATCATCAGTTCCTTGGCGAAGACGAACTTTAGTCACTGACTTAACTTCACCTAGGTCAAGTTGTGCCCAGGCATCTACTGGAGTCGTATTGCTGCCGTCAGCATTTGCCATCATGGCTTCTGTATTGTCCTTGCCATCAGTGATTTGACGGGCTGAGGTATTTAGCTTGTAAACTAAGTTTGAGCTAAGACTAACTGTCGTCGCTTGTTGGCCACGTGCTTTTTCAACTGGACGGTTGACTGCAATTTCCTGAACCGCAAACCAGGTATTTTCACGATCTTCTGTCGCAACCATACGAACTGCCTTAGCCTTAATATGGAGATTCTCAAATTTAAGAAGAGATTCATTTCCGACATAGCTTGGCTCTTTCAAGGTTACCCAGTTATCATTTTCATCCAAATACTGCACTTCAGCCTTGCTAAAGGTATCATGTGGATTTGCCTGAGTTCCCATAGCAAAGGTCAAGGTTTGGATATCTACCGGTTTGTTGAATTTCATACCGATATAATCACCTGTCTTGATACTACTTGGTGATTTAATCAAGGCATGAGTTGCCAAGTCACCATCCGTTACTTCTGCCAAACCACCTTCTACACCTGTTCGATTGGTAATAAAGGTGCTGATGATTTTATCAGGGTGCAAGACTTTTTGAACTTCAGACGCTAGAACTTCTTTCAAAGATAGGATAAATGGACGGATATGTTGAACACCCAATTCAGCCTTTTCAAGATGGTCTACATAATGGAAGGTATGAGTTTGAGACTGTTCATACAATTTCAAACCTTTATAGTAGCTGTCCCAAAGTTTGGCTGCATCATTTGTAGTCATAGCCTCTGTTCCTGTTAGGAAGGCATCAAGGGCATTCATTTGGTCGATTGCATTATCCAACCAATAGTGGATTTGTGCAACCATTTTTTGATCACCTGATGCTTTATAAAGTTCAGCTGCTTCTTTAATCTTGGCAAATTCTGCACGCAAGGCTACACGCTCTGCAGTTACATCCTGACCCGCTTTGAGCTTAGTCATGAAGTCTGTCAATTTTGGAGCTAATTCAACTGATTCTTCTAGTTTAACGACACGACCGTCCATGTTTTGGTTGATCATGTGCTTACCGAGTTCGCGGAAGGCTGCTGATACCTTGCTATCTTCAAAATGGCCATTTTCAACAAAGTTGAAGGCAATGTCATTGAGTTTCTTAGCTTCTTCTTCTGATTTCCACTGTTTCCATGTATATTGAGCTCCAGCAAAGAGGGCAATCTTAGATGGTTCAGACTGTTGCATTGGGTTCAACATGATACCAGACAGCAAGCTTGGATCTACATTCGGATGAAGGAATTTCTCACCACCACCTAGAATCAAGTGTTGTTTAGAGTTATCTGTAACTGGCCAGTTCACCCAAAGTGATACTGGGCGATAAGTCTTCCCACCTGCAGTTAGATTGTTCTTGAGAGTTGATAGGAAACTTTCAGAAACTTCACCCCAAATCTTACCACCCGTCAAGGTCATAGAGGTTGAACTTGGGAGATTTTCATTTAGAGATTTCAACTCTGCTTCACGCCCATTACCCCAATACTGACCTGGAACAAAGATCATTTCTTTGCGAAGACCACTATAAGTTCTTTGCATTTCTGTCAACCAGTTGGTCATGTCCTGCATCAAGCGGTTGTAGCTATTGTAGCCTCCAACTGGACTCGGTGCATCATCGGCTAGAATGCCAAATTCACGGACACCCACTTTCATCAACTGAGTAAATTTAGCCTTGATGGTTGCCAAGTCTTCTTGGTAATGCGCTTCATTACCAAAGCGGATACGGTTGTTCATGAATGGATGGATGGTCCAGACATAGCGAGTTTTACTTTGATTTCCGACGCGAGCCAGTTCACGAATTTCAGCTAGTTTTTCTTCTGGGTAAAGTTCACGCCATTTCTTGTTGTGGTATGGATCATCTTTTGGTGCGAAGAAGTATTGAGTTAATTTCAAATCGCCACCAAAACGCATGAGTTCAGCACGATCTGCATTAGACCATGGATTTCCATAGTAACCTTCGATGAAACCACGGTTCTTGATTTCAGCGTAATCTTCCACTGTCACATTGCGAAGGACTGGAACTTGACTTTCCTTGAGCATGTGTTTCAAGGTTGTCAAACCATAGAAGACCGCATCTGTGTCTTTTCCGACGATGGAAATCGAATTATCCTTGATGGTCAAAGCATAGGCATCAATCTTATCAAAGAGACCTGCTGAAACGTTAGGCAAGTTTTGTTCTGCTTGTGAGCCTCGTCCATGCACTCCCAGATAGATATTAGTTGCGCCAGTAACTGCTGATTGACTAGTAGTGTAGGATACTTGATTGTCCTGCAAGACACTCTTCAAGCGATTACGAGTATAGATATCGAGTTGATCTCCCATAACTAGATTGACTTGCTTACGAAGAGCTGTCACTCCTTCTCCATAAGTCACTTTTTGTGGAGTTGGGAAGACCTTGTACTCTTTCTTGAGATAATCTGCGCTCTTGCTCGCAGCTGCAATGCTGTCTTCACTAGCTGGTTTGCTTGCAGTGAATTGATCTGCCAATTCAACTGTTCCATCACCTGTTTGCTCTACTTTTGGAGTTTCAGGTGTAGATGGTTGTTCTGGTTCTGGTGTTTCTTGTCCCTCTTTGATAGGTTTCAATAGATGAACTTCAGCTGCACTTGCAAATCCTCCAACACCTGCTAGAACTTTCAACTCAATCTTGTTGGTATGAACCGCTGCAAAGTTAACTGTTTTTTCTTGGGCGTTGTTATCCCAGTTTCCTTCTGAAACCTTGACCATTTGGCCATCTTTTTGTGCATAGATCTCGTAGCGAGTCACGACCCCATTTCCACCACCTGGACGAGGAAGATAAGTCAAACCATTAACTTTTTCTGCTTCTTTCAAGGTCATAGAAAGAGTGTACGGAGCAGTATCACCAGTCCACTTAGTATGCCAGAAGGTGTTTGGATCATTGTCAAAGGCTTTTTCAACAGCGCCTTCAGTCGCTGTTCCTGGTGTTTCTTGACTAGTTGCAGAAACTGTGAAATGATCTGTTGGAATCAAACGAGGATTTACAAATGGTTTATCTGACAACTCAGCACTGTGTAAGATTCCTTTAAACCCACCGATACTTTCAAGCGGTAGAACCAAGCTATTGTGGGCAAAGCGAGGGTGAGCTGGATTTGCGATACGTTCAATCTTCTCACCATCCACATAGAATTCCGTTGATTGTGGTTTGGTCACGATAGAGATTTGATAACGTTTATTCTTTTCAAGTTTTTTCTTGAATTGGATATGGAACTGTTCAAATTGATAAGCAAGGTAGCCATCTTTATCAGCCAGATAGATACGATTGTCTCCACTTGTTGAGAAGGTTTGTTCGCCGTCACCAGTGACAGTTACATCAAACTTCAAGACATGACTTGGACCAACATCACCTACCAGGCCTTCGATACTGCTGTCTTTCTCAAAAGCTAATCCCTGATCGCTTGTCTTCACCTTCTTACTTGCATAGTTCTTCACTGTATCAGGATTGATGGTAAACAAGTCGCTTTGATCAATCGCTCTATCAGGATTTGACTGTGGCGCATAAGGGCTCGTTGGTAGGGTACGTTCTGCAAAGGTCGCAGCCGCACGGTCAGATCCCCAAGTGCGTTCTGCAGTTGTTTGCATGCTCTTGAAGAAGCGTTTAAAGATATCATAAGAGGTCAAACCTGTCTCATGAAGATCAATATTATCATTCCAAACTGCGTGGCCACCACCAATTACACTTGGATTTGATGCTTCTAGAAGTGGACCATGATCTGTTCGGAAATCATTTGGTGTCCACCTATTGTATTGTGCTTCATAGTTAGCATAGTCTCCAAAAGCTGCTTGACGATTATCTCCATTTGGTACACTATAGGTTGGAATATATGTTATGTTAATAATCTTAGCTCCCTGAGCAATGGCTTCTTTTGGTTGTTGCCAACCGATACTCCAAATATCAACTTCTACATCTTTCCAATCAACTGCTGTTTTACCTCGTTTTGCACTGAGCGATCCCCAAATACGTGGCGTATAGCCTTTTCCTTTTATGTACTTGATCATATCATTGACATAACGGCGATAGCTTTCTCTACTACCATAATATTCGTCCGTACCGATATGAACAGTGGATACGCCATGAAGCGGTGCATCTGGTCCATCTAGGAGTTTGTCATAAACTGATTTGACAAAGGCTAAGGTTTCATCATACTTTTTATCTAAGTCAAGCATGGCAACACGCTCTACATTATGTTTACCTCTGTAATCACTTAGACTACCTTGATACATAAGATCTGGACGCACTTTAACAAAGGACAAAGCATGACCTGGTGTATCAATTTCTGGCACTAGGTTGATATGCAAAGCCTTAGCAAGCTTAATGATATTTTGCATTTCTTCCTTGGTGTAGTGCTCATCTGATGTTAATTTTTGCCCATTCTTACCGACAATATCTGTCTCTACACGGAAACCTGTCTTAGCATGTTCTAGAACATACTTAAGCTCTTCTTCTTGTGTTAGGTTCTTACCTGCCAAGTGTTCCTTTAGGAAGATATAGTTATCGTTGAGGTGCAACTGCAAGTCGTTCATCTTGTAGTAAGCCATGTTGAGCATGATGTCTACAAGGGTGTCATAAGGGATAAATTTACGACCTGTATCTAGCATAAAGCCACGGTGACTGAAGCTTGGGAAATCACGAATTTCTCCATTTTGGAGATTACTTTCCCCCATTTGAAGAAGAGTACGAGTAGCATAGAAGGCTCCTGTGTTCGTTGCAGCTTCGATGGTAATGACACCATCTTGGATAGTGATGCCATAGCCTTCCTTACCATACCCCTTATTTTCAACTT
This sequence comes from uncultured Streptococcus sp., assembly GCA_963524345.1. Lineage (GTDB taxonomy): Bacteria > Bacillota > Bacilli > Lactobacillales > Streptococcaceae > Streptococcus. Next base: position 8,151 of record CAURHZ010000013.1, on the reverse strand, counting down.
TTTTAAATTCAATTCGTTTTTGAGCCTGCTTGTCACCTGTCGCAAGTTCCAATCCACGGCTTGCAAGGTCTGACTGGTAGAAGGTTGCAGCCTGATCAAAGCCTGAATCCCCCGTCGCAAGAACTGTATCTGAAGTGATAGAAGATTGACCTTCTTTTCCATACCATTGTTGAACAGCTGGTGCTACTTTTGGTTTGACACCCACACCTTCGTCCTGATGTAGCCCCTTGATGACTACTTCAAATTCTTTAGTAAAGGTATGTGAATCTTTAATTTGTTCTACCATAACCTTAACGCGTTGATCAGTTAAAGGCTTATAGATATGATTTTGAAGGTCAATCACTCCTTGTTTGTTACTTCCAATCAAACTAACTTGACCAGGCAATTTAGGCAATACAAGTGATTTTCCATCTTCAGCAACCGTTAGTTCCGTTACTTGACGAATATCTGTCGGTTTACTGGCATCTGGAATGTTTGAGTAGGCACGGATTTCTTGGATACCCACATTTTTCCATTGCCTAGTACCAGCTTGATAATCTGTAATTTCAAGTTTGAGATACTTTGCTTGAATGGCTTCTTTCAAGTCAACTCTTTCATCAAGGACTGGTTCTCCTGATTTTTTATGAATCAATTTCCATTCTCCAGGACCTGACCCATTAACATTGTCTTGACCGGCATAATAGAGATTCCATGATTTGATATTTGGGTCATTTTGTTCACCACGAACACGGCGATCCCAATCAATCTCAACATGTTTAATCAAGGTTGGCTTTTCAAATTTAAATTCGATTGTTGGATTCACAACATCTCGATCAGTTGCCCAGTGAGTTTCTGGTTTGCCATCGATTGCTTTGTCTACAGTATTTTGTGTCTGAGCTTCTTGGTTTGAAGCTGTAACAGTCGCATTTTCTAAATGATTGACATCAGGAGTTGCAACCACATCTTTTGCCACTGGAGTTTCTGACGGTTTTGCAGCTGGAGCTACCTCTTCTTTAGGTGTAACTGCTGGTTTCGGAGTCACTTCTTCCTTAGGAGTGACAGTTTCAGCTGGTTTTGCTTCAGGAGTAACTGCCCCCGTATTTTTAGGCTGTGTTGCTGTCTCAGTCGGTTGTGTTTCAGTAGCTTCACTTGGACTTGCTGCTTCAGCCTTTTCAATAGCTGCGGCTAAATCGTCCGGCAGCTTATCTAGAGGCTGAGCTTGTGTGATTGTTCCTTCTTTCTCAGGTGTTCCAACTGTCTCTGCTGCTTGCACTACATTTGCACCAAATATACTAGCACCGATCATTACAGAGGCTGCACCAATTGCAAATTTTCGAATACTATAGTGGCAGCGTCTTTCAAAAAAATGTCTATCCATCTTTCTCCTATTCCTTTCTCCCACTTATTACAGTAAGCGGTCTCATTTCCCATTTAAAAATGGAGAGAACCTAGAGGTTCTCTCCAACTAAGTTATTTCTGTCTGAATTCTAATTCCTGTAAACTCTAAAATCCAGTCTTCTTTAATTTTCTTTACGTTTTGTTGCAAGGACAGCAGCAGATAGGGCAAGACTGACGCCAGCTAGGAAGATAGCTGTATCCGATTGACTTTCTCCTGTTTCTGGCAATCTCTTCTTATCTTCTGTTGAAACTGAAGTTTTAGATTCCGCAAGTTTTCCTTGTCCCAATTGACTAATTTGATACTCAGGTTTTTCAATAGTTGGTGCTGCTTGATCGCCTGCTGTAGCCAATAGCCCTGTGTAAGCTGGCTTTTCGTTTACCAAAGCTTCTACCGCATTGACGCCACCATAAAATTCTGGCTGAGTTGCTAGTGTTGGTGCTTCTTCTTCACCTGCTGTTCCAAGTGGACCTTTATACTCAGGCACTTCAAGAATTGGTGCTGCCTCTTCACCTTTACTACTTGTAGGAGCATCAGGTTTAGTAGTCTGATCTTGTAGTTGGTTGAGATATTCTGCAAAGTAGGCAACCATTCTTTCAGTCAAGAGATGGTTATCCGTAGCATATTTCATGCTAGCTACTACACTTGCTACCTCCTCTTGATGCTCTTTGCTGGTCAATTTTTGAGCTTTTGATAAAGCTGTTTCATAACCTGACAAATCAAGAGCTGTTTCTGCAACCTGTGGACGACTAAAGATAAGTTCAGCAGCTGCTTGATATTTATCACCACCGTCTCCATAAGTCTTAGTACCTGTCAAAACAATTTTCTTAGCCTTGATTGTCTTACCAAAATCAATATCTTTTGGTTTGTTGTTATCTGGCCAATCAGTTGCAGTGAAAGTGTGTTCTTTACCAGATTCATCTGTCACAACAAGTTTCACATCACGCAAGTTACCATTTGATCCTGACCCACGTGGTACATAACGGAATCCAGTGATTTCTGTCGCTTCTTTTAATACCATTGTTGCAGGTTTACCAACATCTCCACCATTCCAAGACGTATGCCATAGACTTGATAAGTTACCATCAAAGGCATTTGCTAAATCTTCTCCCGCTTGCGCTGGAGCATTTAGACTTTCAAAGTCTTCTGCTACCAAGGCTGTTTTCTTTTGTACCAAGGCATTCTTCAGAGCATCAATCTTAGCAATTTCAGCACGCGCTTCTTCCACGCTAATGTCATCATCTGCTTGACTGAGGTTAAAGACAGCTTCCTTCAAGGCATCCATAGATTCCTTAGTATAGTTGGTCATGGCAACTGTTGGCAAGTAGTTCTTCAGAGCATTTTCTGTCAACATCTTACCAGTTAGAGCGACTTCCTCGATTTGAAGTTTATCCATGATGAAGTCATTGTAACCACGGAAGTTCGCATTTCCACCAGAATCTCCACGAGTATTGCTTGCGTTACCAGTTGAGTAGATACCAACCCAAGTATCGCCTGTTTCTGCACCTGTTACAAGGAAGGTTACCTTCTTAGCTTTCTTAGAATCTGTCCAAGTATTTGGCAATTCATGCATTTCCAAATTGCTTGCTTGATTACCGCGACGTCCTGATTGGAATTCTCCCTTACCGACTACAAAGGCGTAGGTATTGTCAGAGCCTGCTTCGTATTCAAAGGTTACACGATAAGTCTTACCAGCTTCAAAACGGAAGTTTTGAGGAATTGTTTGGTAAACCAAGTTACGACGGCTAACTAGCCCATTTGTCTTCAATGACCAATTTCCTTCGATAACATCATCGACTTTCTTACCATTCCAATCACGTTGTGTATATGGATCATGTTTTTCAGATAAGTGAGTACGATTATCCTCAACTCCTTCGATACCACCAATTACAAATGGGAAAATACCTTGAGCGACATTTTCAAAGTCTTGTTTAAAGGTTCCTTTAGCTGTATCATGATTATCTCCGTACATACTTGAATTGTTTTCAAAGGTACGAATTTCATCAAAGTAAGTTGCTTCATCACCAGCTTCACGACTCAAAGTAAGAGTGACATTTGATACATCTGAACCTGTTGTAAAGAAGGCATACATATTTTGGAAGTAACTTGTATCGTCAACTGTAGCATTGTCACGACGAGTATTATGGGCATAGGCCTTAACATAGTTAAGAGCTAGTGATTTATTGGTATAGCTAGTCACTTCTTTTTCACCAGTATTTACTGTGATACTTGCCTTAGCATTACTACGATTATCAACGCCAACATAAACGGCATACTTAGTATTTGGTTTCAAGCCAGTCAGTTTCTGAGTAAGGCTTACTGTGCTCTTATTGCCTTGGATACGAAGCATTTCATTTGCGCCTTGTGATTTGACAATTTCTGCCTTAGAAGCATCACCAGAAATAGTCCAGTGTTTCAAAGTTCCACTGTTAAATCCTTGGTCATAGATATGCATACCTTCACTCCATGACATTTCAGGATTGGTTTGTTTTGAACGGTAGAGAACATATGGTTGATTTGCTAGTAGGTCTAGGGTAATCTTGCCATCTTTTACTGTTAATTCTTGCTCTTCTGTCTTACCTTGGTCAGTTAGCTTGTAAAGGTAAACCTTGCTATTTGCCCAATCGCTAGGAAGCGTCCAAGTTGTTGCACCAGCTTGCGTATTGAAGTAGTACATCTTTTCCTTATCAGCAGGAAGTTTCTTACCATTCGCATCCCAGTTCCAAGGAGTCAAGTAAGCTGATCCATCTTGGATGACACGCCCATTGAGCGTTACTGTACGTTCACGGTATTGCGGGCTATTGACATCATTTGACTTACGAGTCACAACTACCTTATTGTTGTCAGCATCTACCAATTCCACTCGCATTTCTGGAGTCCATTTATAGGTGCTACCGTTATCAGACATGGTAACAGGTGTACCATTTTCCCATTTACTTACAGTGAAGTGTTGGAAGTACTTAGTCATGACGTCATGAGCAAACAAGTTAGTTACATAGCCATTGTAATCACTTCTTCCTTGCCAACCTTCAAAGTCTTTCATGCTGTAACCACCTAGAAGTGGATAGTTAGCTGCACCACCGTAACTTCTGTAATCCCCAACCCAAGAATCTTTTTGGTGGTTGCGGATAAAGCGCGTGATAGCACTGTTGATACCTTTATTAGTGTAGCCACCATAGGTCAAGTCAGCTGCCCAGTGTTGGAAGGTAGAGTCGTATTCACCACCATGGCCCCACTCGATTGCAAAGCGCCAGCCTTGTTTGTTAATTTCTTTAGCAAGAACGTGGGTAGCCCAGGCACCATTATCACCTGATTGGCCATTGCCCCAAACGTCCACATAGATAAAGTCGAGACCTTCACCAAGTTTTTTCTTCAATTCTTCCCAGCGAGCTAAGCGACCATGCGCCAAGTCATAAGCAGCATCAATGTTGATACCTTGGTCTAACCAGTTCCAACCATAGCTGTAGCTTCCATCTGGATTCTTACGAAGAATATTTTCGTTAAAGTATTTAGACTCAGGATAAGTTTCAGAAGCGTTGACGTGGATACCTAGATGAGCTCCATATTTCTTCGCTTTCTCAATCAAAGCCTTGAAGTCTTCGACACCACCAATACGTTTACCAATATCAGCATAGTTCAAGTGGCCTGAGTCATGACCTTCACTACCATAACCTTTAAGAAGGACACCTTGTCCAAGACCATCTGTATGGAGATTGATCTTCTTGATACCATCCAAGGTCATAAGGAATGGGTTTTGTGCTTGAGAACCAAAGTTCATCGCAATACGATATGCTGTGATATCCTTGACTTTTTCCCAACCTTGAGGGTTGTTCATGATACTACGATAAGCAATGGCACCATCTTGCCAGTCCACTTTCTTATCCGCATTAGCATCTTCAGTGATTACAACCTTGGCACTTGGAAGTTCTTTAGTATATTCTGGGAAGACAATGCCCTTATAAGCTTTTTCCCATTGCCATTCAGAGCTATGAATTCCGACATAGTTAGCATTTCCGACTGTTTCTTTGTAGGCTGTCAAACGAGTCCAGTCATTAGAGCCACCACCGTAGCTGTTTTGAGAATTACTCCAAACACCTGCAGCGAGCTTATCTGTAGAAACAAATCCATACATGTAACCCTTAGCCAAGTCCTTCATTGGATTGGTTACATCGATATGATCATCCCCACTGACATGCGTATTATTTGACATAGTTGCCCCATCAAACTTAGCACCAGCTTGGTCACTTGAAACAGAAACTAAAGCATTCCCAAGGAAACTAATCGTAGAGAGCAATTTTCTTTCATCATCAATCTTTTGACCTGGAGTGACTTGATTGTGGTTGACAATCTTGGTCACATCAAAGTGCAATTGATTATCCACAACTTGCAGACGAACTGTCATATCCGCATTGATAAGATTAGCCTCATCACGGAGTTTCATTTCATATTCTGCAGTTGTTTCATTGATTTTCTTATAAGTAACCTCAGGAGTGATTTTGTGGTTATTGATAAATATTTGATTGAACTGTTGAACCTGTCCAGGTAAAGTATGGCCATTCAGTGTGTATTCCTTAACACGTGGAAAGGCTTGGTCAATCACCGCTTTTAGTACTTTAGACTGAATAGTATCATAAGTCACGTTACTATCATCTACTACCGCTCCAGTTTCTTTTTCAGCAGTAGCTTCAGTAGTTTGAACTCCATCCTGATTGTCAGTCTTAATATTTACAACTGTCTTTTCAGTACCATATGTACCAGCTTTAAGTAGGATTTTCTTTTCATTTTTAAGATTTTCATTAACAGCCGCTGGCAAAGTAACTGTATCAAAAAGTTTTACATCATTATTTGTTGCATTCAGCTGACCATCTGATTTTAAGCTAATAGTCAGATGATTCACCGATCCATTTACTGGAGCTGCAACACGACCACCTTGATACCATGTGCTACTACCTGGTGTCTTATATTCCCAGAACCAACCTGATTTATCATATCCAACAAAGACATTATTGTTTGTATCTTTAAATTTCAAGAAGACTCCAAAACGTGATTTTCCTGTTTCAGATTCTTCTTTGAAAGTGAGATCCACATTCGCATTCCCATTCGCATCCACAGTCAATCCTTGTTTTTCAAACAAGGCTGGTTTGCTGGCATTGTCATTTTGATCTGTTGAAGATAGCTTATTGTATCGGACACCATTTTCTTCACGAACGGCTACAGTCCCTTGCTGTTCTTTGCTTGCTACAGTTTGCCATTCTGGAGTGACTTCCTTTGGCGTCTCTGGCTTAGCTGTTGCTGGTTTTTCTTCTTTTGGCTTTTCTTCAACTGGTTTTTCAGTTTCCTCTAGATTCGCAGGTTTTGAACTAGAGATTCCCTTAATATGATCTTGGATCCATTTTAATTGAGCTGGAGAGAAAAGGATTCCTCCACTACGGACTCCAACCACACCATTTTGATGAACACCAATCAATTTACCATCCGTGTCAAAGATACCGCCACCGCTAGCACCTGGTTGTCCACCTTGATAACCAACTCCTTGGACTCCTTCACCATAAGATTCAGCAAAATCCACAGCACTGTTAATAACTGGCGCTAACTTGCCAGCAGGATAGCCAAACATATTGACTTTATCGCCAACTTTCTTAACAACTGGCTTTTCAGTAACTTCTACAGGAGCATTTTCAAGAACTGTACGCAATCTTACAAGAGCCAAATCGTTCTTATAGCCCTTTAGATAGCCATCCCGATCCCAGTGAATCACATCTTTTTTACTAAATTTTACATCATCTAAACCAGGGTAGGATATACTAAAAATATCGCCATCCCCTTTATCATTATCCACAACCTTACGAATATTTCCATCTTGTTGATCCTTGATAAAGTTGTGAGAAACAGTCAAAACAAGATCCTTACCAATGACAATACCACTACCTTCTCCTGATGGAGTCTTAATCTTAACAGTAGCGCCATAGTTCAATTCTCCATTTTTTGTTTTGGCAACATCGTCAGGAACAAGACTACCAGTATCTTGAGCTAATTGGTCTTTATTTACCTCTTTGCCATTATCAGTAGCTTTTTCAACTTTGCCTTCCAATTCTTTCGGCAACTTGTCAGTAGTTTCTTTGTTTTCCTTTTCAAGAGCTAGTAATTCTTCTTCAGTTTTAGGTCCATCTGTTGTTTCAGCAGAACCCGGATTTGCTGCTGCAGCTTCTTTATCGAACTCCCGTCCATTATCGCTCGCTTTTTTATCCAGATTAGCAAGCTCACTTGGCAAATTATCTGTTGAGCCAACTGTTGGTGTGTTAGCCATTACTGGAGCAGTAGCAAAAAAACTAGCCCCAATCATAACTGAAGCAGCACCTAGTGCAAATTTACGAATACTGTATGTACAGCGTTTTTCAAAAAATCGTTTATCCATTAACTCCTAATTCCTTTCATCGATTTCCGTAAGCGTTTACATTTCTTGTTCGAAAAATACTCCTTTCTATCTGAAAAGTGCAATGCTTAACGTTTATAAAAAAATAATTACACTTTTAATATAACAAATATTGACAGATAAAGCAATAGAAAAGCGATGAAAATTGCTAATTTTTTCTTTAAGTGACTTCCACTTGTACTAGAGGTGGAAGTTAGTAATTTCTTCTTTATTCTGACAAAACCATGCTCTGAGATATAGGGGGAAATTGTCACAAAATAAAAAGAGTCTGGAACAATAGTCCCTTATCTCCAAAAAAAGAACCTGAGACAAAATAGTTCTCAGCCACAAAAAAGCTAGAGAT
>CAURHZ010000012.1:0-13557 GCA_963524345.1 uncultured Streptococcus sp. | reverse complement strand
TTATTATTGACTCAAAGCAACACTGGAAACCTTACCATCCGCTCCTGTTGTAATTTGAATGACTTTTCCTCCACCAATTTTGGCATTATACTTGCCATCATCAAGAGTATAAGAGTAGCCTTTGATAGAGTAGTTTTCTTTCTTTCCATCAGAAGATTCTACTGTAAATTGACCACCTGATGAAACTGTGATGGTTTCGCCATTTGCCCCCTTCCAATTGCCCGCTGCAGCTGAGAAATCACCATCTACCATGGTTAAAACACCCTTGTAGCGTTTATTTTGCTCTGCTTGTTTGTCTTGAAGTTTGCGGTCAGTTGTAGGATCATAGCTTGATTGATTAGACTGGGCTTGAGAAGCCTGTTGAGTTGAAGGAGTCTGAGCAGGAGTTTGTTGACTAGCCACCTGTTGATTATCCACTTCTTGACCTTGTCTTTGCTCTGGTGCAGGTGCCGCTTGTGATGGTGTTGCAGTTGATGAAGACTGGTCAGTAGATGTCTTGGACTTTTCAGATGAAGCTGCACTTGAGGACTTCTGAGTCTTGCTTTCTTTGCTAGAAGAAGCTGCTTTAGAACTTGATGATTGGCTTGTCTTAACAGAACTGCTTGCTTGAGTTGTTTCCTTTTTATTTCCACAAGCTCCTAATAGCAAGGTAGAAGCCAATACAGTTGCTGCCATCAATTTGATATAGGTTTTCTTTTTCATTTCTCTACTCCTTTGTAACATTTTTGAAATATTAAGAAATCTTTTTGTAATATAATTGTAACATTAGGATTTAAATATGTCAACAATTTATCTAAACTATTTTAAAAATCTCACATAATTTAAACACCTTTACTCCTCCTACTATTCTATTCGTAATAAAACAGAAAAACAGGAGATTTTTCTTTTAAAATTTGAATTTGTTTTTTGTGTAATCGCTCGCATTTTATTATGCATAGGAATATAATAACATTGAAATAGAATATAGGAGGTGCACTCTTATGCTAAATAAGTATTATAAGTATCTTCCTTGGTTGATTTTGGGAGCAATTGGCTCTTATCAATCAGCAACTTACTATGCGCGAACTGCATTTGATGTCTTCTATCTGACTACAATCTTTTTGATTGTCTACATCGCTTTGTTATTTTTACATGAGAACTATCTCAAGTATCGATACAAAGACTTTTTTACTCACCTGTTGAGCAATTCTAAGAAAGATAGCCACCCATAAAAGCAGTCACAACACAAAACCATCTCATGATGGTACATAAAGAGGTCGGGAACTTTGTCCCGACCTCGTTTTTTATTTCAATCGATAGGTTTTTCTTGGTTTCTTTTTAGGCACTCGTTTGAGTCCGACTTCTTCTACATATTCTCCGTATTTTACAAGAAAGTTATTGCTGACGATTGGACGACCGGGGTTGATAAGATTGACCAGTTCAGTCCCTTCGTAGACAGTGAACTCCTCCTCCAGCAGATAAAGGAAGGTCGGATTCCAGTCAAGTCGACCTTGGATTCGTTTGATGGATTCTTGGATAATGGCATAATGGTCAAAGGCGAAGGCTTGCTCGTCCAGCTCCACTCCCTCCAAGAAGCATTTGCCCGACTGAAAATCGACATCTACGAAAACGACATCCTTGGCATCGTCACCTGCCTGAACCAGTTCTAATGCACGACTAGGCAAATACACCAAGTGAGCAATGGTCACCGTCCAGCCTCGGGGGTCACGCCCAGGAGTCGACACAGTCATCAATTGCTCGACTTTTTCCAAAGGAAGATCGAGATTAACCTCTTCACTCACCTCGCGCTGACAGGCATGTGTAGCATCTTCTCCCTTGTCCATAAATCCTCCAACCAGAGCCAAACAGTTTTGATAAGGGTGAGCCTTGCGGCGAATTAATAAGAGCTTGATCTTTCCTTCGACAAAGCAGTAGGCTACCATATCCACCGTCACACTTGGTTTTTCGTATTGAGGGAGTTCCTGTTTGTGATACCAATCTAAAAACTCTTCCTGACTTGCATGAATTTCAAAATATTCTTTTTCCGTCATCCCTGCTGGAATCATCGTGTCCGTCATTTTATGCCTCCTTACGAACTGCCTTGGTCCATTGGTACCAACCTACTAGACTATTGAGTGTGTAAACCCAGTACATCCCTTGGATGTGGATATTTTCACCCCACCAGAGGTAAATACTAAAGAGATTGGTTGCAATCCAGAAAATCCATTGCTCACGGTAGAGACGTGTCATCAAGAGCTGACCAACACCATTGGTCGCATCGGTAACACTATCACGGAAAGGGCGAGCACTATGGATACTTTGGTAAGCCAAGCCCATACCAATCCAAATGATAGCAGTTAAAGCCAAGTACTTGAGCCAGTCAAGCACAGATAATTTCTTAGCTTCAAAGTGAGATTCTTCTGCTTTTCCTTGGTCATTGATACGATTGGACAGCCAAGCATAGAGGCCAATCGGCTGCATGACAAAGAAGTAAACGGTCGTCAAAACTTCGCCATAAAAAGTCGCATTCATAGCCAAAATCAAATAGATCGCCGAGTTAATGGCCCCAAAGAGATAATTGCTTGCACGCCCTTCTGCTACCAAGATAACACAGACAATCCCAGTCCAAGATGCAAACAAGCTCATCCAGTCATGACTTTCTGTATTTTGCGTGAATTCCAAGATCAAGGGAACACTTGACAAAGCGATGAGATATAACCACTGGAAAAGGCTACGGCCGACAAAGAGATCTTTCCAGAGCAAGCGCATGGCTCCTGCAAAACTAATCTTGCGGGCTTCCGCATGGACATTTTTAAAGTTTTCGATAAATTGTGTGATTTTTTTAGTTAGTTTTTTCATATTTTTCTCCTAATCTGCTTGGTAAATGGCATCAATAGCCACTTTTGCTGCTTCATAATTACCTAGATAATCCTCCGCCAGATAAACTAAAGGAATATTGGTTAAATATCGCTCTCTTATCTGATCCAAATGCTGGGAAAAACTGTAGCGAATGTGGTCTTCTGCCATGGTCATATCTCTAAACCCGTCATTGACATAAGAGCCAACAGGTTGCACAAAGAGAATCAAGTCCCATTTTTCCTTAGCCAAGATCGAGGCAAAGAGATTATCAAAAGTCTCTCCCGATAAATCCCCTTGATCCACAGTCTCCATATAATAATCATAGTAGCCCTTGGTTACTAAGGAGTTGGTATCTGCTATCACCAGTCCCCTATTGGCATTACTGTCAATTAACTTGGAGGTCTGGTCATACTGCCCCAACAGGAGATAATAGTAATCCTTTGGAGTCAATTCGTCGTCGCGGACATTGTTTTTGATCTGGTACTCACGTGCGTATTCCAGACTGACGGGCGCATCATAATATCTGGCCAAATCCTTGGCTAAAGTGGTCTTCCCATTGCTGGCACTTCCCATAATCAACACTTTCTTTGTAAACTGACGTCGGAAGGGTTGAGCAATATATTTCCAATATTTGCTTGGATTTTTTCGAATCATAGTCGCTGAGATACCAAACTTTCTTTCTTGCAGAACGGTCTCAAATCCATGTTTAGCTAATTCTTGCTGGTAGTCTGCTTCTCCCACAAAGAAGATGAGTTCCTGCTGGGTTTCATCATAGGAAATCTCCGCTAACATCTGGTCCAACCACTCCTGCCAGCCCATAGGGTAACGGGGAAGATTGGTTTCATCTAGCTTGCAAACAGAGGTCAACTCGTCATCCCGAAAAGCCTCTCGAATATAGCGAAACCTTTTTTGCAATGTTAAGCCTACCTGCTCTCCTCGGTCTCTCTCGTAGCCTGAAACGACTACCCAGACCTGATCACACTGACGCTTCGCTCGCTGAATCAGATCGATATGACCCTGATGAAGAGGTGCAAAGGTCCCAAATACCACTGCTGTTTTCTTTTTCATAAATGCATTACCTTTTTATAGTTTTTGATATTTTTATTATAAACTATATTTTTATTTTGTCAATAGTTTTTTATCATTTTTTATAAAAACGTTGCGAAAAAGAGAATCAAGATTTCTCCTGATTCTCCATTTTTAAGCAATATCAAATTTTAATTGACCAGCTTTGACACCAATCTTAAGTGTGCTACCTGCCACTAATTCTCCCTTAAGAAGAAGTTCTGCCAACTTGTCTTCCACTTCTGTTTGCAGAGTTCTGCGAAGTGGGCGAGCTCCCATCTCTGGATCATATCCTTGATTTGCCAGCAATTTCAGTGCTGAAGTTTGTAATTTCAAGTCAATACCTTTTTCAGCCAAACTTGCTACTAAAGGTTTGACCATAATCTTCACCACTTCCTGCATATGGTCGCTAGACAAGCTATGGAAGACCACCTTTTCATCAATACGATTGATAAACTCAGGTCTATAAGCCTTTTTCAACTCTTCAAACATGCGTTTTTCCATATTTTCCTGGTCAAAACGAATGTCCTTAGCCCCAAAACCAACTGTCTTATCATCACGAAGGGCTGTCGCACCAAGGTTTGACGTCATGATAATAATAGTATTTGAAAAGTCAACCTTGCGCCCCTTGCTATCGGTCAAGACACCGTCATCCAAGACCTGCAAGAGAACATTAAAGATGTCTGGGTGGGCCTTTTCTACTTCGTCAAAGAGGAGAACGGAATAGGGTTTGTTGCGAACTTTCTCGGTCAACTCCCCACCTTCTTCATAACCCACATAGCCCGGAGGAGCTCCGTTAAGACGGCTGGCTGCGAATTTCTCCATATACTCACTCATATCAAAGCGAATAAGAGCAGATTCATCATCAAAGAGGACTTCTGCCAAAGCCTTGGCCAATTCGGTCTTACCGACACCTGTAGGCCCTAGGAACATAAAGGAACCAATCGGACGCTTGTGACTGCGAATTCCTGACTGGTTGCGGCGAATCGCACGGCTAATGCTTGAAACAGCTTGATCTTGACCGATGACACGTTTGTGCAATTCAGCTTCCAGATTCAGGTATTTCTTGGCATCCGTTTGAGTCAGTTTTTGAACTGGGATTCCTGACAAGTGACTCAAGGTGGTCAAAATATCAGACTCTGTCACCAAGTCTTTGTAGACTGGGACTTCCTCTTCTTTTGCGATTAGCTGGGCTACCTGTTTCCACTTACCATCCATCAGGGCCTTGTCAGCTGGACTTAAGTCAGAATCGTCTGCTTTTACATGCTTAGCCTTATTTTGCACTGTTGCCGCTGCTTCGTCCAAGAGATCGATAGCAGAGTCTGGCAAATGGCGACTAGTCAAGTAACGATGAGCCATCTTGACGGCTGTTTCAACTGCTTCATCTGTGATTTGCACACGGTGATGTTTCTCATAAGTCGCCTTCAAGCCTTGCAAAATGGTCATACTGTCTGCAACACTTGGCTCTTCAATCGTCACTTTAGCGAAACGACGAGAAAGGGCCGCATCTTTTTCGATGTGTTTTTGATATTCTTCCTGAGTGGTCGCACCAACCGTTCTCAAGGTTCCACGCGCCAAGGCTGGCTTCAAGATATTGGCCGCATCCAGAGTCGAATCAATCCCGCTCCCAGAACCCATGATGGTATGAAGTTCATCGATAAAGAGGATGACTTGGCCATCTTCTTCAATATCCTTGATGATATTGTTCATGCGCTCTTCAAAGTCACCACGGAAGCGTGTTCCTGCAACGACATTCATCAAATCAAGCTCTAACACGCGCATCTTAGCCATTTCTGCAGGTACATCACCACTAGCAATACGCTGGGCGAGACCAAGTGCCAGAGCTGTTTTCCCGACACCAGCATCCCCAACCAAGACAGGATTATTCTTGGTTTTCCGACTCAAAATTTGAATCATACGTGAGATTTCTTTGTCCCGACCGATGACTGGTTCTAACTTGCCAGAACGAGCTTGCTCTGTCAAATCATGCGTATAGTCCTCGAGACCACCACTCGGAGTCTGGGGCATGCCCATCATATTAGCCATAGAATTTTGCTTATCAGCTACTGTACGATGTCGTTGGCGTAAAGCTTTAAGGTCTTCGCGAGTCCAGCCTGCACGTTCTTCTAGATTTCGACGTAGGGCAGCAATCTTAACCTGATCTTTCTTGTCTTCATAAGAAAAACCAGCCCTCTCCAAGATACGAGTCGCCAAGGCATTTCCATCATGCAAAATCGCATAAAGGACGTGCTCCGTCCCTAGCACCTTAGCATGGACCACTGACGCTACATACTCTGCTTCGTCAAAAAGAACCTGCAAACGATGGGAGAACGGCAATTCCGTAAAGGTTTCATCCTGGCTATAGTCCGTTTCAGTCAGTTCCAAAGCGACCTCTTCTAAACGGTCCATCTCATATGGATAATCATTTAAAGTCGCCCCTGCCACACTATAACTGTGATTGGACATGGCAATCAACAAGTGCCAAGACTCTAGGTAACGAGCTCCAAAATGGCCAGCAACCATGTAGGCACTTTCGATACATTCATTCAATGCTTTTGAATAGTTCATCTTACTTCCCTTTTCTATCTACCTCTTGTATGACCTGTCGTAGCATGTTTGCACGAACAACTGGAGCTTCTTCTCCTAGAACGCGATCCAAAGCTACTGATACTAGTAAATTCATCTCCTGCTTGGTCATCAATTCCTGCTCAACCAAAAGCTGCAGAATATCCTCATAAATTTCTTGACTAACTCGCTCGCCAATCGAATAAAGCAGCTCTCGGAGCATTTCATGATGACTAGAAAACTCAATCCGTCCTATACGAATGTAGCCTCCGCCACCACGCTTACTTTCAACCAAGTAGCCTCTACTTTCCGTAAAGCGTGTCTTGATCACATAGTTAATCTGACTAGGAACAACCTGAAAAGTATCTGCCAACTGACTCCGTTGCAACTCCACGATACCAGATTGATCTAAAATTGCCTTGATGTAGGCCTCAATATGATCCGATGTATTTTTAAATCTCATTACAAACCCACCTCTCTCTAAACCTTGACTATCTTTGACTATACTATCATTTAACACTCTATAAGTCAAATTTTTAGAGCTCAGCCCTTGAAAATACTGACTTTCTTTAAAAATATTTAGGCATTAAATTGCCTTAGTTTTTCTTGAAAGTTCCTAAAAAAGTCCATAAAAAAGAGCCCTAAAAGGGCGTAATATTGACGAGTTCAGCAGGCAAGAAACTAGCACGGTCAAACGTGCTTTTTTTATTACCTGGTAATATTATAGCATATCCTCTCAAACTTATATATAACCAGAATCCCGCAAAAGAAAAAGATAAAAGCATAGAGGATAGGGAGAAAGCTGCTCTTACTTTTATTTTATCAAATAGCAATATGAGAAGCAAGGATAAAAAGTCCTCAGAAATAAATCTAAGGACTTAAATAACGATGTGTTGGTTTGCTCACTTAATTAGTCTACTTAATACTATTCAATTATAGTTTACTTTGAAATGTTCTTAATCCTCTCTGTAAATTTTTGAATCGCATTCAGCTCTGCAGGTCTTAAATGAGGGTACGCCTTAGTCCTCCCCCCATTTCGTTTAATATGTCCAAATTCAAGTAAATGAGTAAGAGATCCGTATTTAAAACTATATACGACCCAAACTCCATTTCTCACTCTTTTCTTACGCCATCCTTTTGAATATTTACCTGTTCTTTTAGGGCTAGTTTCCCTTAATTCTTTAACTGTTTCTTTAGCGACTTGCTCCGCAATTTTATCAACTTCTTCATTAACCTCTTCACAATATTCTTCTAAAATATTTGCTAATTGTGCTGCTAAATCCATTTTCTAAAAACTCCTTCTATTTTTTTAAAATATCAACTTTTTACCCCCTTTTTGTCTGAAGTGCTCCGACTTGGAAAAAGTTCCCTTCACCGGTACCCTACTGGCCAGAAAGATTTTTTAAAAGGTGGGGGGAGTCAATATCCTTTCAACTCAACAAATCTTTTAGCGATTACCTTTCTACGGCTATTTACATAACGAGTAGTTTTATTTAGTTTCTCTGCTACGTCTTCCCAGGTCATACCAGCCTCTAAAAATCTCATTTTAAAAATGACTAGATCACTTTCAATTAAGTTTTCCATCAAGGTATCTACAATTAGTTTGAAGCCTTCTAAATATCTTAGTGTTTGGTCTTCTTCAATTCTAATGATGATTGCTTCAGTAGGACTATATACTGTCTTGCCTTGCCCACCAGTATAATCTTCAGCGCTATGTTTCTTATTATGTATCAACTCTTGTCTTCTCAAATAAATTTTATTAGCAATCGTTCTATATCGCCCTAACTCAATATCTATCCCGTCCAGGTCTCTGTTACTCAGTTCATACATAGTCAAGTACCTCCACTTAAATTTAAAAATTTTTTTATCTTTCAATTTGTCAAATTGTAAATTCTGTCAAACTGACAAAAAGCGCTAAAAACCTTCCAACACTCCACTTACCAGGTATCATTGTTTTAAGTTTGACAACTCTTCAGTATGACAAGTTCAAGGGAAATTTCTTTAATTTATCCCCTCAGTTTCTCATATCTTACATTCTGTGAAACTCACTCCATTCTGTAAACCCCTGATATACCTTGCTTTCAAGCTATTACTTCTTTTCAGTTTATGCTTACTTTGTTATGTGAAACTTAGTAAAGCATAAAAGTAGGACTAGCGATATTTCTTTTGTTTGAGCCATATATCACTAGCCTTACTTAATTTGTTCCCTATTTTTCTAAATACACTTTGATGTCCCGATATTCCTTAGAAAAATTCATCCATCCGCTAGAATCAGGGTTTAAGAATGGTAGGACAGTAAGCGGACTTACTTCTGTTCGATACGGCGATAGAGAATGTCTCTGACTTATTTCTCTGACTACACCTGTATGGATTTCTTCTACATCCTTCTTCAGTTCTTGAATTTCATCATATGCGTCCAGAATTCGTCTAAGTTTCTTTCGGTATTGTTTATAGATCTTCTTAGTTTCCATCCGTTGCTTAGTCTCTTTAAAAATGTATTCAAAGATGACTGCATTAGCTTCTGAAAAATCACTATCAAATTTTTCCTGAAGGCCATTAATAGCTTTTTCCATCTTTTCCAGCTGCTCTAAAGATTCTAAGTTATTTGACAAAAAAGAATCTATGTTCTCAAATGAAACTGCTTGATTGCCTAACAGGCTTTTTCTTTTTTCGCTTAACTGTTCTCGTGCTGAATTAATCTTACTTTTTTTATTATCTAGATCATCCAGTGTTTCAAATACTTGATTAATATCCATTTCTTTCTCCTAGTTCCATTGAATAAAGTAACCACAATCTTCTTCAACTTTTTTTACATCAAATCGGGTATGTAAAATCAACCGTTTTCCAAAATAGTCATTCGCATTCACCCAACTAAGTGTATCTTTCTTGCGATCAAACAAAGTAACAAAGTTTTCTAGATCTCCGATAAAGCCTTTTTTGTCACCTTTATTCCCTAATGTTGTATCATCTACAATTAAAAAGTTATCTACAAAGAATGTTTCACTTGTCCCTGTCTCTTTATCAACTTTAAGAAGATAATTTCCTGAAGTGTCTTTCATTTTTTCTAAGACACTAAATAGTGATTGACTAACAACCATAGATACATTGCGCTCTGGATTGATTAAAGAAACAATAGATTTCAAGTCGTCCATACTTGTAGTAGTCTGCACTTTCGCAGTTTGGAGAATTTTCCCAATCTCTCTATTTCGTGTTCTACGTTTTAATTTAATAATCTTCTTACCAAGAAAATCCGTTAAATTATATTGGCCATCATCTAATTGTTCCTGTGAAAAATCAAGTTTTCCACTGAATAATTTAACTAAGTAATCAACGCTGATAGTTTTCTTTTTATCTGCTTCTGTTCTCTCAACCGAATTTTCACTAACTTCTTGTAATGAATCAGATTCAAAGTCAGTTACTTCATACTTCCCACCACGGGTACGAGTCTCAATAACATTTACTAGATCAACCAATTCTTTACGTTGATGTTCATCTTCGTAACTATCAAGTATTGGTTTTTCAATGAGTACATGATTATTTTCTACTTTCATTCCCCTAGTGTTATAACCTGTACTCCGGATATAAGCTTCTAGATTTTCTTTTTGTTTAACTAAGTTAGTTGTCATTTTTTGCTCCTTCATCTTTTAATATCTGATTTTTGTTTATAATTTTTTCTAAAATTCTTTGTTTTTAGCTTTTCTTTTATGACTCTCCGAGCCTTTAAAATCATTTTTTCTAGATTTTGATTTGTCTTGTTTGTTAGCATATTTCTCTAGTATTTCTTGTTTCCGTTGTTCTAAGCTATCATCTTCTTTTTTACACTGAGAAAAGATTTTCTGTCTTTTATCTGGATCCATAGAAAACTTATTGGCTACTACATACCCTAAAGAAGGATCTCCTGACATCTCCCTCACCCCCTTTCTATGCAAACAAAAAGGGACATACCACTAGCATTATATGCTTACGGTATGTCCCTGAGTTGTTCTCAATAGACTTATTTTTTAGTTTCTTTTTTGACTAGATGAGTAAATTTCCCATCTGAATAGAATAAAGTAATTTCTCCAAAACTTGGAACTTTTTCTATCTCTATTATACCACATTTTTCGTAGACAACAAAGCCTTTTTCTGTTGCAAATCGCATTTTATCATCATTCATTGATATTCTCCCCTCACTGTGTTTATAGTGTATCTCTTGTCTTTGATTGTGAAAGCCTTGAAAGTGTTCCCCTCTAAACCTTTCAAAATTCTACTTGAGTTTCTAGCATTGTAAACCGTTCGCAATTCACTGCTATCTAGATTCGTGTTGAAAATCGTAGTTTCTCGATTATTAATAATATCAAACAAGAAATCCTGTTCCCAGTCGCTCTTAGGAGTAATTGTTCCATTTTTTGCCCCCAAGTCATCGATAATTAGAAAATCAACATCAACTAACTTTTTGACTGCCTCATACTCTGTTAAGTTTGCATTTCTTCCATAAGCCCATCCTTCTTTTATCTGCTTGATAATCTCGGTTAAACTGACAAATAAGACACTCTTAGGATCGTTCTTCTCTCTGAAACTATCATTGATTTCTTTGGCCAGGGCAAGCGATAAATGACTTTTTCCTATTCCTGTGCTACCGCTGATTAAAGTATTTCCTGTCATACCTCCAAGGTACTTCTGGGCTTGCTCCTTTACAAACTCTAACATCTGACCTTCCTCTGTAGTCTTAACAAAGAAATTATCAAATGTCGCTCCCTTTAACTCTTTAGGAATTGTACTATCACGCATTAATACATCATAAGTTTTAAAATATTTTTGTCTATCATCAAACCTCTGTAATAGGTCTTTCTCTTTTTGTTTAATATCCCCCTTCACACACTCCGGGCAAAATGGTTGTATTTTTCTTTCTGAACTCCCTACTACAGGTATAGAAATTTCCCAGTAATTTACCTGATGAATATTACAAACTTTATCTGATATTTTTCTGTTATTGAACTCTTTAAATTGTTCCTTCATCCTTGCAACTCCTAAAATGGTAGATCTGGGAAGTTATCTTCTGACTTCCCTTTTATGGTTTTAGGCTTTTGATTCAAATAACCGTCAAACTTAGATCCGAAAAGTGTTTCAGGTCTCAGATATTTAGAAAATTCAGGACTATCCTTCCATTCTGCCGTTTTAATATCTATCACCTGTTTAAAATCTTCAAGTGTATAGCCTTCTTTGAATCGTGCTAGTAAAAGCCTTTTTGTCTTATCAACAAACTTATACCTCTTATTAGCTACTTGATTCAGATAAACAATAGGAATCCAAAGTTCTTTATATTTTGTTTTCTCTAAATCTTTTATACCTGTTTCTTCAAGCCAAGTAGGAAAAGTGAAGTCGGGATTTCCCGACAATATATTATCTAAATATAAATTATTACTCTTATTATTAACTCTATTCTCTTTCTCTATCTCTGTTGGACATGAGTTGGAAAAAGTCTCTTTACTTTGGACATTCTCCAATTTTGGTATATCTTGACTATTTTTTCTTTGGTCTCGCTTATATTTCGCCCAGTTTGTTTCACTCTCAACCATGGCTTTTGCTTGCGATAATGTAGCATGGCCATCATCATCGATCTGAATTAGTCCGCATTTTGTAAAATATGCAACTGTCATATTTATATCATCTTCAGAAACATCCAGCTTTAAAGCTAATTCCTGCACCAAACTATCAAAATATCCTTCATAGTACAAAATACAATCATCTTCTAAACTTTCCAACATAAGACGGATATAAATCACTGTCATAGTGTAGCCACCAGGCATATTTTTAAGTCGTTTAATAAAAAGATTATCAAAAAACTTCTTGTCAACTTTTAACCAAAAATATATTTTAGTCTTTGCCATCATCTACCCCCAGGAACTTCAAAATATCCGTAACTTTGTAATAGACTTTTCTAGTCTCTTCTAGTGGTGGTTGGTAACGTCTTAGTCCTGCACCTTCCCACTTTTGCAAGGTTTTGTATTTTATATCTAACTCGTCCATGGCTTCCTGTGCTGACATTAAACCAGTTAGTCGTGGTTTAGGTCTTTCTCGGACTGCTAGATAGTTTTCTACTACTGTGCTTATTCTATTGGTTAAATCGTGTTCGCTTTCTTTACTCAAACTAAACATATCCTTCCACCCCTTTCAGTGTTAAATTCATTCTATTCCTCTTTTTCTAGGCTGGTTTATGAAATATCATTTGCCCTTTTATTGCCCTATGTAAAATATCTTCCTGATCCTTTATGATCATCTCAATAGTTTTAAGGACCTTATATCTTATCTCTTTATCCGAAAGTTCATTATCTAATATTCCTAAAATTGTTGATAGATTTTTTATATTACCTATATACAAATTTATAAAATCCTCTTTAGTTAAACTGGGCTTTTCTAGCTTCTCTTTAAAATCAGTATATAAATTTACTTCACAAGTCATTTAATCGCTCCTTGTTTATTGATACCTGCAAGCTGGATATACCGCCCATAATCTGGGCTTAAACTCCCGCTAGGACTTTCTCCTAGTTTCCTGTTTTCTCGCTCCATTTGAGCGCTCTTTTTGCGGTCTCGATGGTTTAGGTAAATTAGAAAGCCAATCAAAATCACGGTAAAAATAAGCGCCTGTGTATTACTTAAATCTAGTTCATTCATGCTATGCCCTCGCTTTGTAATTCTTTATATATAACTGTTGGGCTTGATGTTCCATCTTTTGGAAAGCTTCAACTTCCTTGATAGATACTTTGTTATCTAAAAAATCAATAATAAACTGTAATAGATTTGGATTGTTAACCTTTAAATCTGCCATAAAATCATCAATTTCTACTTGAGTCATTTTCATTACATCTGGAATTTTCATCTGACTTGTACCCCAATTCTTCAAAATTCTCACAATTAAGGAGATAAACTGCAATCCCGTCCAACTCTCTATAGAGTTGTTCCATCTGGTCACGAATAACGGCCAAACCCTCTTTCATCTGTCCTGATAAGATAGCAGTATCTGCTCCGTTATTTTTCGCCATTATCAGCGAATTGCTCAACTGTCTTACTAATTCAATTCTGGGGAGCATATCTCCAAGTCTGCCACCT
>CAURHZ010000011.1:0-13663 GCA_963524345.1 uncultured Streptococcus sp. | reverse complement strand
TCCTAAAAGGCGAATCAGTTGACGAAGCAACAGCTCGCTTGAAGAAGATGATGGCCAAAGAGGTAAAAGCAAATGACTAGAATTGAACTTGAAAACCGTGTATGGCTTTTGGCCAATCATGAAGAAAAAAACGAATTACTGGACCTTGGGCTAACATCAAAGGCTAGATATGTGAAACGAGTGCTGGAACTTGGAAAGGTGTATGCTCATGTTTGATTATGACAGAGATATAATGCAACCGCCTGAAGAACGTGAGGAACTTGACCCAAGCCAGTACATCTATGTTGGATGTGGGCAGTATCGATACGTGGGTGATGAAATATGATCCAGGAGCTACACGAAGAAATCGACAACTGGCGAGCGGAGTATATGCATCTTGGAATTGAGCTCGGAGAAATCATCAACGACCAACAGGATATTATTTTGAAACTACAAAACGAAAACAGACGTATAAAGCGTGAGAATTGGAACCTTAAGAAGACGAAAGGAAGAAAGAAATGACTAATAATCAATTAGCAACGCAGACAAAACGTGACATCACTACTGACCCAAGTTCACTGACTGGGGCAGACATCAAAAAGTATTTTGACCCACAAAACCTACTGACTGACAAACAAGTAGGTCAGGCGCTAGCCTTGTGTAAAGGCCGAAATCTTAACCCGTTTGCTAACGAGGTCTACATTGTAGCTTATAAAAACCGTAATGGGGGTACAGAGTTTAGCTTAATTGTCTCTAAAGAGGCGTTCTTAAAGCGTGCCGCTCAATGTAAAGACTATAAGGGCTTTGAGGCTGGAGTAGTGGCGGTCGATAGCGAGGGTGTTATGCATGAACGTAAAGGGGCAATCATGCTCCCAGGAGATACACTGATAGGTGGATGGGCCAGAGTATACCGCGAAAATTTCAAGGTACCTGTGGAAATCTTTGTTAGCCGTGAGGAATATGACAAGAAACAAAGCACCTGGAACTCTATGCCAGCTACCATGATTAGAAAGACGGCTCTGGTAAATGCTCTTAGAGAGGCTTTCCCTGAGGATTTAGGCAATATGTACACAGAGGATGACGGCGGCGAAACATTTGACCGTATCAAAGATGTCACACCTCAAGAAAGCCGTGAGGATGTCGTAGCACGCAAGATGGCTCAGATTGAGCAATTTAACAAAGAGCAAGAGGCAAGCCATGTAGGTTCTGAACATATTCAAAATGAGGAGCCAATCCAAGGAGAATTGCTAGATGGTGGACTTGAATACTAGGAGTACTAACATGCAAGAATTACAAGTAAGTGTGACTCAAGCTCAGGTTGAAATTTTAGACCGTGAGTTGTTTGAACAAAATATTAAAGAAGTGGTAACGAAGTACCAAAATTATACAGTTACCGCTTCGACAATCAAGGACGATAAGCAGGTATTAGCTGATCTCAGAAAACTGTTCAAGCAGATATCTGATGAGCGTATCAAAATCAAAAAGGTTTTGTCAAAAACTGCTGACGATTTCAACGAATACATCACAGAGCAGGTTGACCCGCTTGACGGTGTCATCAAAAAGATTGCGAAAGATGTCAAAGAGTTTGAAGAACATCAGAAAGCACTCAGACTGGATACTGTTAAGGGTTACATTACAAATAAGGCGTCAGAATACATGCTAGACCCTCGTCTATTTGACGAGAAAGCCCTTGAGTACATCAAAGCAGGCGATTTCATGGCTGACGGTGTGACGCTCAAGAAAGTAACGATGAAGTCGCTTGATGACATGATTGCATTTGAGTATCAGAAGCAAGAAGAGTACAAGAAAACCATCTCAGCAATCTCAGGGCAATGTGCAGAGTACGGAATGACAGACCAGCCATATATTCGGATGCTGAAAGATATGACTTTGGTTGAAGTGTTGGAACAAATCAAAGCAGACTACGTTTTTGAAAAGCAAAAGGAAGAAGTTAGATTGGCTCAAGAGCGAGCTGAACGAGAACGTAAGGAACTTTTAGCTCAGCAGCAAGAGCAAGCACCAGAATCAACGGAGACCGCAAATTTTGACCCAGAGACGGGCGAAATCTTAGACGGTGGGCAATTATCCCAAAAACAACAAGAAGCCGTTAGAGAGGCTGAAAATGGCTTAAAACGCTATACCCAAAAAATGACCTTGGAAGTGTATTTTACTGACACGGAAGAAAAAGACTATTTCAAGAATAGCCTTGCGGATTTGGGATTTGAATACAAGAAAAACTACACTGTCCAAGGTTATCAACGAATTGAGCCGTTGATGCAGGCAGAATTGGATAAACTGATTAAATAAAACAACGTGCCGTGAACCACGAAAAAAGCGAACTAGAAAATGCGTCAGTGACACTTATGTGACTTTGGACGAATGGCGCAAAGAATTTCACTCACGCTTGCCTTGCTCACAATTTGGCAGGCGTGGGATTTTGGTGGAAAGTATGGCAGAGAGGAAATTATGGAACTTGATGAGGTGCTTGGATGAACAGACTAAAAGAATTAAGACAAGAAAAAAAGCTAACTCGAGATAAACTCTCACAAGAACTTGATATAAATTTAAGAACTATTCAACGTTGGGAAAGCGGAGAAAGCCAAATCAAACCAGATAAAGCCCAGCAACTAGCTGACTACTTTGGAGTAAGTGTTGGTTATATCTTAGGGTATGAACCAGAAGGTATGCCAAAGAAGTCAATTTATGATGAAGTTTATTCAGCATTACTTAGAGTGAAATCTGAAAATCCTAATCACGATGACCGTGTGGCAATCCGTGAAGTGTGTATGGAACTAATCGAAGCGACGCTTGAGGGGTATTGATGAAAGAACGATTAATTCTTAAATTTGAGTTGAACAGGAAACAGATGATCAATGCAAACGACAGACCTCACTTTCATCAAAAGGCTAAAATCACTAAGTTCTTACGGCAGTTAGCTGCATATGAGGGTAATAATGTACTGAGAGATTACTTTGGGTTGCCTTACAGCGAGAACAAGCCTTGCAAGGTTAAGGTTCGGATATATCCTCCGACAAATCGGAAGTATGACCCACCGAACTGGTCGCCCACAAGCAAGGCTTTGTTTGATGGTTTAACGGACGCAAAGATTTGGACAGATGATAATTACAATGTGATAGTGTCAACCGAGTTCATGCACGGTGGCAAATCCGGAAATAAGAATTATAGGATTGAGCTGGAGATTTACGAATATCACGAGATATTGCAGAGGATAGTGGATGGGATTTGATAGGAGGATAGAAATATGGTTGGAGTAACCTATCAGGAAATTCATCTCTTTGTTGAATTTTTGAAAGAGCAGTATGGACAAGGTCGTCCAGACTATATTGAAGCCCTGAACGACTTAGACGGTCTGGTGGAAGTCTCCTACAGAGAAGCTATTGAAAGATTTTTAGAAGATGAAGTACGATAAACAGGCTGAGATTGACGGACTGAAACGTACAATCGAGCAAAACAAAGAGAAAATAATCGAGTATTCGAAGCCGTGCGATGCACGCAAGAGACGGATTAGAGCGCTGGAGCGCGATTTGTTGAGGAAAAAGAATAAAGAATTAAGACGGAAAGTGGAGGAGTTGGAAGATGAATAATCAAGAATTGATTGAGAGGTATTTGAAGATGATTGAACTTAAAGATATTATCAAGAGAATTAACGAATTAGAACTTTCTGCCAAACAATACTGGATTGATGAAATCTTGAAAGAGTTAGGTAGTGATTATGGAAGATTGAAATATCGAAGTGGTTACGAGCAAGGGAAAATTGAGGGCATGGTTGAACGTGAAACAGTCAAAGTTCCGCAGTTTGTGGCGGATTGGTATGAAGAAAATAAAGATAATTTTGAAAGGAATTTATTTCGATATATCATTAATATTTCATCGATTTTTGACGGTGATAAAATTAATGAGTTTGAAATGTGGTTTCTAAACGCTAGCACAAAACCATTTCAAACCCTCGTCAACATGCACCAATTCGGCTACGAGGTCGAGAAAGAGAAGCGGTATACAGTTAAGATACCAAAAACGGATCAATATCTGCACAGTAGAGATAATGACTTCTTCTTCTTTGTGACTTATGTACGACCAGATGACGATCCACACAACTGCCACACCCGCAAAGAACTAGAAGAAGCGGATTTCGGCTGGGTGTTCGATTGCCCAGGGATTGAGATTGAGGAGGTGGACTAAATGGCGAAATTTATTCAAATCCAATCTTGTTACAGAGGGATTGTCGAAAACGAACTCATCAATATAGAAGATATTAGTCACATCTGTCTAGGTCCTAACATCTTATTTCTACGAAGACCTTACAGTGCCGTAGAGCGTCATATTTCTATCACTAAAGATTCGGTAGATAAATTATTGAAGGAGTTGGATATTGTTGGGGAGGTGGAGTGATGGATATGAAAGAACTAGAAAAAGCAGGAGAAATCAGGCAACAGATTAAAGAACTTGAAAAGTTTATCAATCACAAAAAAACGCCCCTTGAAGAAGCTTTAATATTGAGACAAGATCCGAAATTTAGGTTATCAATTAAAAATTGTACATTTTATTCTAATACAACGTTGTTTATTACATCTGAAATTTTATCAGATGCGATTAAGGTTGCTTTGACGCGAACAATTGAGGATTTAAAAGAGCAGTTGATAGAGTTAGGAGTTGAAGTAGATTGAAACGATTCATAGCTATCTGGATTCTTGTCTCTGCTGGACTAAACATCTGGCAGATGGACAGGATTCGAGATTTGGAAGAGAAGAAGCCTATGGTTATCTACAAGGCTGATAATGTAGGAGCTGAGATTTTCGGTAAAGTCGTCGAGAAAGGACGGCATGGCAAGCTATACACGCTTACCATTCGTGACTACGGTGTGTTCGTGGTTACGAAGGACGTGTATGAGAAAGTGAAAGTTGGGGATGAGGTAAGAATATGAATTATAAAGTAACAGTCGATGGCAAGGAAATCGAATACGGTGCATTGGTTGAAAAATCACGTTTTTCAGAAAAAGAATGGTCTGCTATTTATGCGGAAATCGTGAAACAGAATCAGCCAGAAGTCTTTGAACGTAAGAAAGCAGATATTGATTACATCGATGTATTTGGTGCTCTGATTGCTCTTGAGGAACGATATGAAGCATTGCTTGAGCTATTACCTCAAAATCAATTCTCTTACGCTGGCACTCATCCAAAATGGGTAGCTGATGCAGTGGCAGAGAACACTTTGAATAAAGAGGACACGATGCTAGATGTATCTGATTTAATCGGACGATGCAGTACTATCGAAGAATTGAAGAACGAACTGACAGAGTATTTTGATTTAGAAGAATTGTAGGAGTTATCATGAACACACTAGAAAAAGTCAAACAATGGTTTATTGACCGTGACCTTGAAAACGGTGGACGGCTAGACAAGCAGTCGCTAAAACTCAGTGAAGAATTCGGTGAGCTATGCGCAGGTTATCTCAAGAAGAATGAGCAATTGACCAAGGACAGCATTGGAGATTGTGCAGTCGTGATTGTCGGTCTGGCCTTGCTGAGCAAAGTGGATGTGGATAGCATTTTCGAAGAGTCGAAGAATGTTAGAACTAACGATATGATGACGTCATTCGCGTACGCAAATACATGTATTAGCAACATTCAAGCACAGCAACATCTGAAACTTATGACCTTACGTATAAAATCATTGACTCTATTGATTGGTCATCTAAAATCAATCAGCAATGCACTCGGTTATGATTTTGAAGAGTGTTTTGAACTGGCTTACCAAGAAATCAAAGACCGAAAAGGTCGCTGGATTGACGGTACTTTCGTCAAAGAGGAGGATTTGGCAAATGCCTGACGTAGAATGGATTATGAAGAATTGCTATATGATGCGTGACAATGGTATCTGGGCAGGAGAGAAGCAGATTTCCTATGCTAGTCCAGATGGGCAGTACACGTATTACATCAACAAGAGAAAAGATGGCACTTATTATTTACATGGAGCAAGTAGACATTATGGCAGGACGTAGATGGACGGAAGACGAGGTTGATTATATTTTACTAGCCCACAACGATAATGAAAGTACGGTTGAAGAGGTTGCTGATTTTTTAGGTCGTACAGTTAGTTCTGTCCGATGTAAGTCTGAGATAATAAACAAAGGAAAAGGTCAGTTTACAAAACGCCATTGGCAAGATGAAGAAATAAGAATTTTACAGCGCTATTATCAAAAAGTTCAAGATTTAAGCCAGCTAGCTAAGATATTAAATCGAAGTTTAGACGCAGTGATTATAAAAGCGAACAAACTCGGACTACCTCGCAGAAGAAAGAAATGGGATGTTTCAAAATACGATATAGAAACACTTGGAAAAACGGGTATGAGCTGTAGACAAATAGCATGCCAATTAGACAAACCACTTCATCTGATTAGAGCGGTGGTCTATCATTATAAAATACCTGTCGGGAAAGAAGAAATTCAACAGCATCCTTGGAGTTTTGACAATGATATGATTTTTATGAGGAGGACTTAACATGACAGACAACATAAACAAACCAAGCCACTACCAAGGTTCAAATGGCCTTGAGGCTATCGATGTTGTGCATAACTTCGTTGGGAATCTTTCTGGAGCGTCTGCTTTCTTTTGGGGCAACGCAATCAAGTATATGTTACGGTTTCAAAAGAAAAACGGTCTTGAAGACTTGAAGAAAGCCAGAAAGAATCTTGACTGGTTGATTGAGGAATTAGAGAAAAACTAAAAAAGCCCAATCCATAAGGACTAGGCTTCGAAGATGAAGTTGTAGAGTTGGACAACCTGAGCAAAGGCGTAATCATCCAACTCAGTGATTTTAACAGCTTTTCTGATAACAAAATCAAAAGTGTGAAGCTGAAATGGGTTGACAAATCCATCTACATCAGGAGCAATGACTTTTACAAGCATTCCTTGTTCTTGTAGACGCTTTTGTCCATGTGTGATAGGACATACAGCAACAAATCCAGTCTGTTTACTGTAATTATCACTAGATACGACAACAGCAGGTCGGCGTTTCCGAATTTCACGTCCAGCAGATGGTTCAAAATCAATCCAAATGATATCTTGCTGTTTGGGTATGTAATTAGTATTCATTATCAAGTAATACAACTCCTTCGAAATCATCTTCCATACGGAGATCCAATTTTCCATCAAATGGATTCGGAATCTTAGGTACTAGCATGATAACATTGTTGCGTCCTTTTTGAATGATAAATTCTTTTCCAATTGGAATTCCTAAGTTTTTCGGAATGGTCACAGTGACAGAGTTCCCAACCTTACGAGTTTTAACAGTATTCATTTGTTTCTCCTTTGTTTCGTATACATACAGTATACACCTAAAAACGGAGCAAGGCAAGAAAAAAGCCAGCATAGCTGACTCCTTTGTGATATACCCGATAAAAATATTATATCATAAAGGAGCGATGTTGTGAGGTTATTAAAAAAAGTTGACGTGCAATTCACCAAGAAAAATGTCTATGACGTTCTAGAGAGTTATCGCTCGTATGTCCGAATGGCAGGCGCTGAGTATTTGCCTAAAATCACAACGACCTACTCATTTGAACCAAAGACATTCACTGGTAAGAACACAGCTACTGAGAATATGGTTATCGAACATGTGGATGCAGAAGCAGAGGTTTTAGAGATTGAGAGAGCAGTCAACTGCATCATGGATCCATACGTTCGGCAGGTTATTGCAAAGAAGTACATGGATATGAAAATCCAATTATCAGACAAGGCTATCTATATGGACTTAGGTTATTCTGAAAGTGAGTTCTACCGCATGCTTAGTAGAGGTGCTTTGGAATTTGCGGAAGCTTATCGAAAAGGTAAGCTGATTGTCTATCGTAAAATTTTGGGAGATATTTGCAAGTAAATTGCTAGGAAATGGCTTAATTTACATGGTAAAATAGTATTGTCAAGTGATAGGTCAATTGACGTCTCCTTTATATTTATTATATTTTTCCAAGGCTTCGGCCTCACATGGCGGTGACAGGTAAGTGGTTTTATCTCCAATGTATTTTCAAACTTTTCGGTTCGATTCCGGGCATCGCCGTTAAAGACTACAAAAAAATAAATCAGAAAATTTATTTCTAATTAACACGCAAGGTAGTAGTCGCCTTTCATTTTAAAGTAAAAGAGGTTTTTAGTGTAGCGGTAACACAACAGTCTCCAAAACTGTTATCGTGGGTTCGATTCCTGCAAAACCTGTGAGAGGTCTTGAAAAGGTCACACATCGTGTGGCTTTTTTTATTGTGAAAGGAGGTGATGGAAAATTGAATGAAAGACAAAGACGATTCGCAGATGAGTACATCATCTCAGGTAATGCTTATCAATCAGCTTTAAAAGCAGGATATAGTGAGAAGTATGCTAAAGCAAGATCTTCTGAATTGTTGGATAATGTCGGAATTTCTGATTACATCAAAAATCGAATGGAGGAGTTGCAAGATGAAAAAATCTTAACTCAAAAACAAATTCTTGTGATGCTGTCAGAAATCGCGTCGGGACAAGCGAAAGAAACAACAGTAGTCACGACGAAAGTAGCTGAGTTGATGACTGATCCCGTGACTGGTAAGTCTGTAAAAGTCTACAATGAAATCCCTCAACTTGTCGAATACCCAACAAAGAACAGCGATAGGAATAAAGCTCTTGAATTGTTAGGTAAACGACATAAGATGTGGACAGACAAAGTAGAGGCAGACGTTTCTGGAACGGTGGTGTTTGCAAATGAGTCAGACATACCAGATTAAACAGAATGATATTGTTGTTGACCTACCTAAGACAGTAGGCGGGGGATACGGACAGTTCTGGCGCTCAAGAAGTCTTTATCGTGTAGTCAAAGGGTCCCGTGGTTCGAAGAAGTCCAAGACAACTGCATTAAATTACGTCGTACGTCTTTTGAAACATCCCTGGGCTAACTTGCTTGTCATTCGTAGATATTCGAATACGAACAAGCAATCTACCTATACGGATTTTAAATGGGCGTGTAATGTGTTGGGTGTGACTCATTTATTCAAGTTCAACGAGTCTTTACCTGAAATAACTATAAAAGCAACTGGTCAAAAGATTCTATTCCGTGGTTTGGATGATGAACTCAAAATCACATCTATTACAGTTGACGTTGGTATTCTTTGTTGGGCATGGTTTGAGGAAGCTTACCAAATTGAGACTGAAGATAAATTCAGTACGGTTGTTGAGTCAATCCGTGGTAGTTTAGACGTGCCTGATTTCTTTAAACAAATCACAGTCACATTTAACCCGTGGAATGAGAGGCACTGGCTTAAACGTGTCTTCTTTGATGAAGATACGAGACGAGCTGATACATTCGCTACTACGACCACTTATAAATGCAATGAGTGGCTTGATGAAGTTGATATCAAACGCTATGAGGATTTGTATCATACAAACCCAAGACGGGCTAGAATCGTGTGTGATGGCGAGTGGGGAGTTGCTGAAGGTTTAATATACGAGAACGTGACTGTCAAGGAGTTCAATAAAGATGAATTACTACAAGATTCAGCTAATAAGTTATGTATCGGTCTTGACTTTGGTTTTACTCATGATCCAACCGCTTTGTGTTGTTCGTTGATAAATGACACGAGGAAAGAGATTTATGTCTTTGATGAGGCGTATAAAGTTGGATTGATAACCAGAGAAGTTGCGAAGATGATAAAAGACAAAGGTTATCATCGCTCACAAATCATTGCCGATAGTGCTGAATTGCGACTGATTGAGGAATTAAGGTCAGAACACGGTATAACTCGAATTAAAGAGAGTCGTAAAGGTAAGGATAGTATTATGGCAGGCGTGTCCAAGTTACAAGGATACGCTATTTATGTGCATCCAGACTGTAAAAACATCATGGATGAATTTTATAGCTATTGTTATCAACAAGACAAAGAAGGTAATTGGTTGAATAAACCAGAAGATAAAAACAACCACTTGATGGACGCTTTACGTTACAGCCTTCAATGTATCGAAGGCGGGAAAGCAACCGTCCGCAGACGTTCAGATTATGGTCTATAGAGAGGAAAGACATGTACCAATATTTAACCTATCCAAGAGATGGATATGATGAGGGTTCTTTGAAGAAAGACCTGATTTACAAATTGATAACGAAACACAGCACTGAAAGTTCACGTTTGAAGAAGCTTAAAAGCTACTACTTGTGTGAGCATGCTATCTTAAAACACACGAGACGCAACGAGAACGCACCTAATTATAAGACGGTAGCCAATCATGCCAAGGATATCGCAGACACGGCTACGGGCTATTTTATGGGTAATCCTATCAAGTACAATAACACTGCTGACGGTGATATCGATGAACTACTTACAGCCTTTGACGGTGCTGAGATTGACCAAGTAGATGCGCAGAATGCTTTGAACATGGCCATCTATGGTCGTGCTTACGAGTACATCTATGCCAAAGAGGGATTGACTGAGTTGGACTCAACTAGCATTGATCCAGAAAATACCTTCATGGTCTATGATGATAGTATTGAGCGGAAGCCTTTGTTTGCGGTCTACTACTACCAGGTCAAAGATGATACGAAAGATACTACTAAGTACCAGGCAGAGGTCTTTACTGAGAATCTGCACTATCACATGGTGCTGAGAAGTACAGATTCTGGAACAACTCAGAATGAAAAGGTAACCCCTCATAACCTTGGTCAAATTCCAATTATTGAATATCGTAATAATCACTTTGCGATTGGCGACTACGAGCAACAAATCAGCTTGATTGATGCCTATAATTCTTTGATGGGTAACCGTGTCAATGACAAGGAGCAGGCAGTAGAGTCTATCCTTGTTTTATATGGCACGCAGTTAGCAGATACGCCAGAAGACGCTAAGGTAGCGATGAAGATTCTTTCTGAAGAAGGTCTTTTGGAATTACCAGGCGATAGTGCAAGGGCTGAGTTCTTGAAGAATACGCTGGATGAAAGTGCTACGGAAATCTTGCGCACAGCTCTGAAAGAGGATATCTACACATTCAGCCATGTGCCTAACTTGACTGATGAGAACTTTGCAGGCAATACTTCAGGCGTTGCTATGGAGTTTAAGCTGATGGGTCTTGAGATGATTACCAAGACCAAGGAAGCGAACTACAAGCGTGGGCTACGACAGCGGATTGCTATCTTTGCTCATTACTTGGGCATGAAGCAGATTGCATTAGAGTCTCATTCAATCGTTCCACAGTTTAGCCGTGGTTTACCTAAGAACTTACTGGAAATCTCTCAGATTGTGAACAACTTGGAAGGCAAAGTGACCAATAGACAGCTTATTTCTCTCTTGCCGTTTGTGGAAGACCCTGACGCTGAACTGGAAGCCTTGGAAGAAGAGAAAAAGAAGAACATGGAAGACATGCCGATGTTCAACCAAGACAACACGAAACCTGAAGATGAGGTAGAGGATGAAGAATCAGGAGTATTGGGCAAAGAGGAAAGCCAATCTGATTTACCAGCAGATGGACAAGGCCGAAAAGCAGGCAGACCAGTTCGATAAGATCTATCAGGAAGCTAAGACATACTTGGATAAGGAAATCAATAAGATTTTCGATAAGTTCCAACGCGATTATGGTCTAAGTCAGGTAGATGCTAGACAAGTCTTGAAGAACATGAAAGACAAGAAAAATCTGAATGAACTTCGTAAAGTACTTGAAGCGAGACCGAATGACCCGAACATCCAACGCTTGCTTGCTGACTTAGACAGTCCAGCTTATTCTTTCCGTATGAAGCGTCTAGAGCGTTTGAGCGACGATTTAGATCGTATGCGTGAATCTATCTATCATTCGGAGAAGACAGGCTCAGACGCCTTTTATAGCGACCTGATGAAGGATAGTTACTACAAGGCTACCTTTGACCTGCAGCAGCAGACAGGGTTAGCGTATGGCTTTTCTGGGCTTCCTGAGAGCGAGATAAAACATCTACAGTCTTTTAGCTGGGTAGGAGATGGAAGTACGTATTCAACAGACATCTGGAAGAACACAGGGAAGCTTACTTCTAGCATAAAAGATGAACTACTCATGAGCCTCATGACAGGCCGAGATATACGAGGAACTGCACAAGCAATTGCTGAGCGGTTCAATGTAGGTCAGAATGATGCAAGGCGTTTGGTTCGGACAGAATCAGCCTTTTTTCATAACCAGATGGAACTACTCAGCTATGAAGAAGCAGATATAGAAAAGTATATCTTTGTGGCCGTCTTAGACAAGCGTACATCACGCATTTGTCAGGAGCATGATAATCAGGTCTATGATAGGGATAAGGCTGTCCCTGGTGTCAATTGTCCGCCTATGCATCCGTGGTGTAGGTCTACTACTGTCGCATACGACGAGGATGCAGATTACAGCAAGTTGAAGCGCAGAGCAAGGAATCCAGAGACAGGGAAGACCGAGCTAGTACCTGCTGATATGACTTATAAAGAGTGGTATAGCAAGTATGTTGCGAAAGACGGGGAAAAGGTGTATAATCAGGGTATGAGTTCAATTGATTTAATGGCAAAACAACAGTCTTTTGTTGTTGGAAATGATATTCGAGTGAATGCCAAAAAACTTAGCGGAACCGAGTTTGATTTTTGGACTCAGAACAATGGTAAGAAAATTAGAGATACAGTGGCGAACGTTCAAGAAGCTTTCCGCCAATTGCCTGATTATTCAAAGCCAACTGTTGTGTTTTTAAAAAAATCAAAGCTGCCTGGTCTAGCTGGATATGACTATAAGCAGGATATTTTGTTTATAAGTGATGCTCTTAGTTCAGAGAAAGAATTCAAAGACATTTTATCGGATGGGTTCTTTGCTGCAAAAGACATTAAAGACGCAATAGTTCATGAGTTGACTCACAAAAAGCACTGGGATTCTGCAAAAGCGTTTTACAAAGCAAATAAAAAGCGCTATAATAGTATTGAACAAGCAATGATGGAATTGAATTCAGGGCTAATTACATATGTCAAACAACAGCAATCTCTTGACCGAAGCTATTTGAAAGATATTAGTTTGAATGCTTATAATGCGTTTTTGTATCATAATAATATCAATGAACTAGTAGCAGAAATCGGGGTAATAGGTGACAACGTAACTGATAAAGTGTTGTTGAAAAAAGTGAAGGAGGTATTGAAATGGAAGTAATGGCTGTCCCAAGTAAAGAGTTGTTAATTTTTTATAATCAAATTGATGAATGGGTTGACCAAGTTTATCCAGACAAAGATATGCCTCGTGTATCTTTTAAGAAGAATACTCCTAAGTCTGTTTTAGATTTATTTGACACTATTAAATTAAAAATTGGTTTTGATTATGCAGTATAACGTACCAAAGCACCTAGAGAAATCTAAGTGCTTTTCTTATTTTTAATTTTTTTCAAAAAACCTCTTGACTTTGTTGCTACGAAGTTATATAATGACATTGTAGCAACAAAAAAGGAGGTGAGCAAATTGCTTGCACGAAAAGAACAATTCAAAGATAAGCCTAAAAATACCATGTTGCGAGTTCGAGTTGACGACGAAACGGTTGATAAACTTGAAGAAATTGCAAAAAAAACGGATAGCACGAAATCTAGTGTTATCCGAAAGGGTATTGACAAGTTATATCAAGAATTAAATAAACAAAAATAGCCTAGAACCCCTATCGCCAAACAGACGGTTCTAAGCTATCACCACAGAAGTGTTTCTG
>CAURHZ010000010.1:0-13871 GCA_963524345.1 uncultured Streptococcus sp. | reverse complement strand
ATTAGCTGTATCTAGGGCTGTAAAGAGGGGCACCCCGTGTTCAATGGCTGAACGACGAATTTGCTCACCATCTTCGTCAGCAGTTCGTTTGGTTCCGACAGTATTGATAATTGCTTGAATTTTCCCTTTGCGAACAAAGCTTGGGATATCCTGTTCATCATCACCAATCTTACCAACAGGTTGAGCTTGAAGTCCATGACTGGCAAAGAAAGCTGCTGTCCCTTCTGTCGCGAGGATACCGTAACCAATATTTTGGAAACGACGAGCCAAGTCCAAGGCTTCTTCTTTGGCATCATCAGCAATGGTAAATACAACGTTACCAAAAGTTGGCAAGTGAAGGTAAGATGCTTCAAAGGCTTTATAAAGAGCTTTTTCTAGAGTCGTATCAGAACCCATAACTTCCCCTGTTGACTTCATTTCAGGACCAAGCAAGCTGTCTACCTTAGCTAATTTCGTAAAGGAGAAGACAGGCG
Source organism: uncultured Streptococcus sp. (assembly GCA_963524345.1). Taxonomy (GTDB): domain Bacteria; phylum Bacillota; class Bacilli; order Lactobacillales; family Streptococcaceae; genus Streptococcus. The sequence goes on along the minus strand of CAURHZ010000010.1, from coordinate 13,398 downwards.
CCTTGATATGAACTCGACTGCTTTCTGGATAAAGTCCATCTTGGTAACCAAGTTCTTCAAGTCTTTGACCAAGGATGAGCTTAGTCGCTACCTGAGCCATAGGGATATTGGTTACTTTTGAAAGGAATGGAACCGTACGGCTGGCACGTGGATTGACCTCAATAACGTAGACTTTTTCATCCTTGATAACAAACTGGATGTTCATCATTCCAAGGCAGTTAAGACCGATTGCTAGTCGTTTAGTATAGTCTGCGATTGTTTCTTGCACCTTTTGAGACAAGGTTTGTGGAGGATAGACAGCCATTGAGTCACCTGAGTGAACACCGGCACGTTCGATATGCTCCATGATACCAGGGATGAGAACATTTTCTCCATCTGAGATGGCATCAACTTCGCACTCTTGCCCAACGATGTAAGAGTCAACAAGAACTGGGTGATCTGGACTAGCTTTAACAGCTGTACGCATGTAAGAACGAAGGTCTTCCTCGTTTTCTACGATTTCCATGGCACGTCCACCCAAAACATAAGATGGGCGGACAAGAACTGGGAAGCCAATCTTGCGAGCTGCAAGAACTGCTTCTTCTTCATTGGTGGCCGTTTGACCAGGTGGCTGTGGAATATCCAAATCTTTGAGGGCTTGTTCAAAGAGGTCACGGTCTTCGGCACGATCCAAGTCAGCGACTTGTGTACCGAGGATGGTCACACCTGCTTTGGCTAATGGTTCAGCAAGGTTAATGGCTGTTTGACCACCAAACTGAACGATAACCCCTTTTGGTTGCTCCAAGTCGATGACATTCATAACATCTTCGAATGTCAATGGCTCAAAGTAAAGCTTATCTGATACAGAGAAGTCTGTAGAAACGGTCTCTGGGTTTGAGTTCATGATGATGGCTTCGTAGCCAGCAGCCTGGATAGCCTTAACCGAGTGAACAGTTGCGTAGTCAAACTCAACCCCTTGACCGATACGGATTGGACCTGAACCTAGAACTAGGACGGATTCCTTATCAGATCTGATAGATTCATTTTCCCAACCATAGGTTGAATAGAAGTATGGTGTTTCAGAGTCAAATTCTGCCGCACAGGTATCAACCATCTTATAAACTGGGATAATCTTATTCTCCAAACGAAGTTGACGAACTTGGTCAGCTGTTGTTTCCCAGAGTTCAGCAATCTTACGGTCTGAGAAACCATTTAGTTTTGCTGTTTTCAAGACTTCTAGATCTTGTGGATGGGCACCCAATTCTTGCTCAATTTCAAAGATATGCAAGAGTTTATCAAGGTAAAAGATATCAATCTTAGTCAATTCAGCAATTTCTTCTGGTGTGTAACCACGGCGAATAGCTTCTGACACATAGAAGAGACGGTCATCTTGGGCTTTCACAACTTTTTCAATCAAAGCATCATCAGAAACTGCTGCAAGTTCTGGCATTTCATTGTGGTGAACGCCAATTTCAAGTGAGCGACAAGCTTTGAGAAGTGACTCCTCGATATTACGACCAATCGCCATGACTTCCCCAGTTGCCTTCATCTGAGTACCAAGACGACGCTCACCTTTTTCAAACTTATCAAATGGGAAACGTGGAATCTTGGCAACGACGTAGTCAAGAGCTGGCTCAAACATGGCATAGGTTGAACCTGTAACTGGGTTAATAACCTCATCCAAGGTCAAACCGACGGCAATCTTAGCAGCCAATTTGGCAATCGGATAACCTGTCGCCTTAGAAGCAAGGGCTGAAGAACGCGATACACGAGGGTTTACTTCAATGACATAGTACTTGAAGCTGTGTGGATCAAGTGCCAACTGAACATTACATCCACCTTCAATTTTGAGAGCGCGGATAATACTCAAGCTCGCATCACGAAGCATTTGGTTTTCATAGTCTGACATGGTTTGGGCAGGAGCAAATACGATGGAATCACCTGTGTGAATCCCAACTGGGTCAAAGTTTTCCATGTTACAAACAACCAAGGCATTGTCAGCTGAGTCTCGCATGACTTCGTATTCAATTTCCTTGAAACCGGCAATCGAACGCTCAATTAAACATTGGGTAACAGGTGACAATTTCAAACCATTTTCAGCGATCTCGCGCAATTCTTCCTCGTTGGCACACATACCACCGCCAGTACCACCAAGTGTAAAGGCTGGACGAACGATGACTGGGTAGCCAATTGTTGCTGCAAAGGCAACTGCTTCTTCTACTGTGTTGACAATTTCTGATTCTGGAATTGGTTGCTTAAGCTCTTCCATCAATTGTTTAAAGAGGTCACGGTCCTCCGCTTGGTCAATGGCAGATAATTTAGTTCCCAGAAGCTCTACTCCAAGCTCATCTAGAATACCATTTTTAGACAATTCCATGGCCATATTTAGCCCTGTCTGACCACCAAGAGTTGGAAGCAAGGCATCTGGACGTTCCTTACGAAGAATACGTGTCACAAACTCAAGTGTAATCGGTTCAATATAAACCTTATCAGCAATTTCCTTGTCCGTCATGATGGTGGCAGGGTTTGAGTTCACCAAGACAACCTCATAACCTTCCTCTTTCAATGACAAGCAAGCCTGGGTCCCAGCGTAGTCAAACTCAGCAGCCTGACCAATAATAATCGGACCAGAACCAATCACCATAATTTTTTGAATATCAGTACGTTTAGGCATTTATAAAATATTAAGGGCGTCAAGCGGACAAAGCTAAAATAGGAGTTATGACGAAGAACTGTCAAATCTAAGAATAACTATCTTTTTAGCACAGTCCGTAGCCCGTATTCAGTTCAGCAAATACGGTGCACCCTTCTCCTTTCTATTCGTCGCCTCACAGAGCGACATTAAATAAATTATCCGACGATTTTTTAGAGAATCGATATTTTTCGATAAAAAATCTAGTGCAGGGAGTTTTTAGTTCGCCTGATAGCGACTAAAAGAAACGACCTGTCTTTCTATTCAGCAACTCTCAGGTTGCCATTAAATAAATAAGATACAAAGGACGACTAGAAAGCGATTGAATGTTAGGAAACCAAAGAAGGATTGACAATCCAAGTTGGTTTCTCTAAATTCCGAGCTTTCCGTCCGTGTTCAGTTACATAAATTCTCCGACGAGCTTTTACTCGTTCTTAGTTTGATTGTTTAAAAGCTTCCATCATCTCGATAAACTCGTCAAATAGGTAGCTAGCATCATGTGGCCCAGGAGCTGCATCTGGGTGGAATTGTACAGAAAAACCTGGTTGGTATCTGTGACGCACACCTTCAACTGACTTGTCATTGATTTCTTCGTGGGTAATAATCAAATGCTCTGGCAAATCCTCACGGCTGACTGCATAACCATGGTTTTGGCTGGTAAAATCTACGCGTCCTGTAGCAATTTCACGTACCGCATGGTTGAATCCACGGTGACCAAACTTCATCTTGTAAGTCTTAGCCCCGTTTGCCATAGCAAAGAGTTGGTGCCCCATACAGATACCAAAGATTGGAATTTTCCCTTGCACACCGCGAATCATGTCGAGTGCTTGTGGAACGTCTTCTGGGTTACCTGGACCATTTGACAACATAACTCCGTCAGGATTGAGATGGAGAATTTCTTCAGCCGTTGTCGAATAAGGAACAACCGTCACGTTACAGTTGCGTTTAGAAAGTTCACGTAGGATTGAGTGCTTGAGACCAAAGTCCACTAGCACCACGCTTAAACCAACTCCTGGAGCTGGATATGAAGTTTTAGTAGAAACCTGCTTGATATTGTCTGTCGGCAAGACTGTCGCTTGGAGCTGGTCCGTCACATGGTCCATGCTGTCCCCAACATGGGTCAAGGTTGCACGCATGGTACCATGCTTACGGATAATCTTGGTGAGTGCACGCGTATCAATCCCTGAAATACCAGGAATTTTCTTGGCTTTCAAAAATTCATCCAGCGTCATTTGATTTCGCCAGTTGCTAGCTCGACGCGCTTCTTCAAAAACAACGACTCCCTTACAAGTTGGAATAATGGATTCGTAATCATCACGGTTAATTCCATAATTTCCTACCAAAGGATAAGTAAAGGTCAAGATTTGTCCATTATAAGACTGGTCTGTAATGGATTCTTGGTAGCCAGTCATCCCTGTATTAAAAACGATTTCGCCTGTTACATCAATATCTGCTCCGAAGGCCTTTCCTTCAAAAACTGTGCCATCTTCTAATACTAGAAGTCTTTTTGTCATATTTTCACCTCTCGTGGACGCTCACTGGCGTCTTTTAACGTCTTGTGTTTTAGTTGGCGTTTCTACTCGCCAATACGGATTCTAAGATTGCCATTCGAACAAAGACACCATTGGTCATTTGTTGGACAATCCGTGATTTTGGTGCTTCAACCAAGTGATCTGCGATTTCTACATCACGATTGACTGGAGCTGGGTGCATAAGGATTGCTGTTTCTTTCAAACGGTCATAACGTTCTTGAGTCAAACCATGTTGGGCATGGTAGTCTTCTTTTGAAAAGACAGCTCCACTATCATGGCGTTCATGTTGCACACGGAGAAACATCATGACATCAACCTGATCAATGATTTCATCAATAGTTACAAACTGTCCATAGTCTGCAAACTCTTGACTTCTCCATTCCTCAGGTCCAGCAAAGTAAAGTTCAGCTCCCAAGCGTTTCAAAATCTGCATATTGGATTTAGCAACGCGTGAGTGGTCCAAGTCACCTGCAATAGCAACCTTAAGACCCTCAAAGTGACCAAATTCCTCATAAATAGTCATCAAATCCAGCAAGCTTTGGCTAGGGTGTTGTCCCGAACCATCTCCACCATTGATGATGGAAGTCGTAATCGTGGGACTAGCAATTAACTCTCTGTAGTAGTCAACCTCTGGGTGGCGAATCACACAGACATCCACTCCTAAAGCAGACAGAGTCAAAATGGTATCATAAAGTGTCTCACCTTTATTAACCGAGCTGGTCTTCACATCAAAGTCAAGTCGCTCCAATCCCAGTTTAATCTCTGCTACTTCAAAAGACTTATGTGTTCGTGTAGAATCCTCAAAGAAGAGATTGGAAACAATCGGATGGTCCTCATAGGGAAGCTGAGCTCCGTTTTTAAACTCAATTCCTCGCTTGATCAATTTCATCACTTGATCGACAGTGAGGTCTTCCATGGACACCACATGGTTCAATGCTTGTTGATTTTCTGACATGGCTACTCCTTTAGCTTTCTAAGCTTCTTCAGTAATCAGAACTCTGTCTTGGCCATCAAGTTCTGCCATCTCTACGATGATTTCTTCAGAACGACTAGTTGGGATGTTTTTTCCAACGTAATCTGGACGGATTGGCAATTCTCTATGTCCACGATCGACCAGAACAGCTAAACTCACGCGCGCAGGACGACCATGACCTACAATATTATCAATAGCAGCACGGATGGTACGACCTGTATAGAGCACATCATCCACCAAGATAACTTCACGGTCTGTCACATCAACAGAAACCAAAGAAGTATCTTCTCCACTTTTAACATCATCACGGAAAGGTTTGGTATCCAATTCCACAACAGGAACTGAAAGATTTTCTAGTTGCTCCAAACGTTCTTGGATTCGGTGGGCGATAAATACACCACGAGTTTTAATACCAGCCAAGACGATTTTATTCAAATCTTTGTTGCGTTCGATAATCTCATAAGTAATACGCGTAATCGCTCGTTTGACAGTCAATTCGTCTACAACTTCTTTTGCCTTCATGACAAACCTCCAAAAAGAAAAGTCTCCTTAAACAAGGAGACTTGAAATGTATAGCTAAGTAAGCCCTACTGCAAACAGTATAGACTCCACCCTTCTACTTTATCACGCTCCTTGCCTGCCTCACGGGACAGGTTTAAAGGAATATTTAGTTATCAAATACTATAGCACAAAGCATGCTTAAAATCAAGCAAAAACTTTTGAAACCCCATCTTATAAATTGCTAAAGTCATATAACTGTGGGTACTGGTCACACTCTGGATTTTTAGGATGACAAATGGCTCTTCCAAAATAAATCATGGCCTGATGGGCTGCTAACCACTGCTCAGGTGGCAAGATATCCATGACCCGCTTTTCCACCTCAAGTGGTGTCGCTGATTTTTTGACAATATCGTGGTGCTTACAAATACGCTCCACATGGGTATCGACTGCAAAGGCTGGAATCCCGAATCCTACACTCATGACAACATTGGCTGTCTTGCGACCAACTCCTGCTAGACTTTCTAATTCTTCACGTGTCTGAGGGACTTGACCATCAAAATCGTCTAGTAACTGTTGGGCACATTTTTTAAGGAATTTAGCCTTATTCCGATACAATCCCAAACGAGAAATGTGTGAAGCAATCTCACTCTCAGTTGCCACAGACATGGCTTGGGGCGTTGGAAAGGCAGCAAAGAGACCTGGTGTGGCTTTATTTACCGCTGCATCTGTCGTCTGGGCTGACAACATGACCGCAACCAATAGTTCAAAATGATTGGTAAAATCAAGACTGGGCTTGGCATCTGGGAAGAGGGCAATGATTTCTTCTAGCACCTTTCGTGCTCGTTTTTTTGACAAGACCATTATTCGTCTCCGTCAAATAGTCCTTGCAAGCCAGCAAAAGGACTGTTTTCTTCTTTCTTGACTGCTTGTTGAGCTTGGTATTCTTCCTCAGTCATGATTTGCCAGTCATTTCCTGACACAAATCCTTGACCAGCCTCTTCTTCAGCTGTCAAGACCTTAATAGGAATGTTAAGCAGGATATTGTCTGACACGCTCTCAGCAAGGTCTAGCTCTCCATTTTCGATAGGCAAGACCAAGTCGTCATCTAGAACTTCTTGATCCAACTGGTTGGTTGCACCTTCCATGAAAACTTCTGTGACTGGATAAGATTCAGCTAACTCAACTGGCTCCATACTGCGACTTGAAGCAAGAACAATGGTGTAAGATAACTGATAATCTAAGAAATACATACGATCTTCGTATTGTACTTTCCCAACTGCAAAGATATCTTTCACATCTAAAATTTCTTGATTACGTGCACGCAGGTCTGCGGCTAGGTCTAACATTTGTTCAAAATGCAAGCCTTCAGACTGCTTACGAATCTCTTGAATATTTAATTTCATACTTCCTCCATAAAGATTTACTCTCTTGATTATACCATGAAAAGGATACAAATCAGCCCACTAAACTTTGTAATTAAAAATCAATTTTTTAACATGTTTACTATGACATTTTTGTTTTTTAGTGCTATACTATAGGCAATAATACATCAGAGCAAGGAGGATGCTCACATGGAAGACAAAGAACTCATTACAAATGCAACCCAACTCCTATACGAGTTAAATAAAAGTTTCCAAAGCTACAAACAGGGAACAGCCGATGATATTCGATTGCAAGAGCTGCTAAACACTACTATGCAAGAGCTCAAAAAAGCGGAAAACTTGGACAACAGTATTTTAATCGACCTTGAGAAATTTTACCAACGTACCAGTCTTCTGATTGGTCTTGGTAGCCTAAAACTAAACAATCAAGCTCGAACTGCTTGGCGAAACTATGACAAGTTTCATTACGAGCATGTCAAACACGTACTGACTCTTTATGGACCTGTTTTTGGATTTTAGAGCTTATAATTTCCAGTTTTCTGTTGACAAAATTTCCTGAAAGGTATAGGATAAAGGTACAAATACTCGGAGGTAAGGGAGACATGAACAACTAAGTCTATCAAATAAAGAAACTTTATTTAGTAGATCTTGTTTTTGTCTCTTTTTGTGTGCTCTTTTCATACTAGATTTTCTAGTATCTTATACTCATTGAAAATCAAAAAACTAGAAAGCTAACCATCTGCTCCTCTTGAGTTGGATTAGGCAATCCTAAGCTAGTTTGACGAGCTTTTCAACGGGGATAATAGAGTTTTTGACATAGACTTTGGGCTCTACTAGGTAAAGTAGAGCTTTTTGTTATGCACTATCGACATTCTAGAAAGGGTAATCATATGATAAACATCAATCATCTAACCATCACACAAAACAAAGATTTGCGAGACCTTGTATCTGACCTAACCATGACCATCCAAGACGGGGAAAAGGTTGCTATTATTGGTGAAGAAGGGAATGGCAAATCAACCTTACTTAAAATTTTAATGGGGGAATCTTTGTCTGATTTCACTATCAAGGGAAACATCCAATCTGACTATCAGTCACTGGCCTACATTCCTCAAAAACTCCCCGAAGAGCTGAAAAAGAAAAGTCTACACGACTACTTCTTTTTAGATTCTATTGATTTAGACTACAGTATTCTTTATCGTTTAGCGGAGGAGTTGCATTTTGATAGCGATCGTTTCGCTAGCGATCAAGAGATTGGGAGCCTTTCGGGCGGCGAAGCTTTGAAAATTCAGCTCATCCATGAATTAGCCAAACCCTTTGAGATTCTATTTTTAGATGAACCTTCAAATGACCTGGACCTTGAAACAGTTGATTGGCTAAAAGGTCAGATTCGCAAGATTAGGCAAACTGTTATTTTCATCTCCCATGATGAAGACTTTCTTTCTGAAACGGCTGATACTATTGTTCACTTGCGACTGGTCAAGCACCGTAAAGAAGCAGAAACGCTAGTAGAGCATTTAGACTATGATAGCTATAGCGACCAGAGAAAGGCTAATTTTGCCACACAAAGCAAGCAAGCTGCTAACGAACAAAGAGCCTACGATAAAACCATGGAAAAGCATCGGCGAGTCAAGCAAAATGTAGAAACTGCACTTCGAGCTACCAAAGACAGTACTGCCGGTCGCCTATTGGCTAAAAAGATGAAAACTGTCCTCTCACAAGAAAAACGCTACGAAAAGCTGGCTCAGTCCATGACCCAAAAGCCACTTGAAGAAGAACAAATCCAACTTTTCTTTTCAGAGATCCAACCATTACCGGCTTCTAAAATCTTAATCCAACTGGAAAAAGAAAATTTGTCCATTGGCGACCGAGTTTTGGCTCAAGGACTTCAACTAACTGTCCGTGGCCAAGAAAAAATCGGTATCATCGGCCCAAATGGTATGGGGAAATCAACTCTGTTAGCAAAGTTGCAACAACTGCTAAGTCAAAAAATAGAGATTTCACTTGGTTATATGCCACAAGATTACCACAAAAAACTGCAATTGGATTTATCACCAATAGCCTACCTCAGCAAAACTGGAGAAAAAGAGGAACTACAGAAAATCCAATCCCACCTAGCCAGTCTCAATTTCAGTTATCCAGAAATGCAACATCAAATTCGCTCCTTATCCGGCGGGCAACAGGGTAAACTCCTGCTTTTGGATTTAGTCCTGCGCAAACCAAACTTTCTCCTTCTGGATGAACCCACACGAAACTTTTCTCCCACTTCTCAACCCGAAATCAGAAAACTCTTTGCCACTTTTCCTGGTGGTCTCGTCACTATTTCGCATGACCGTCGTTTCTTAAAAGAGGTCTGTTCGACCATCTATCGCTTGACAGAACATGGTTTGGAGATAGTTAACTTAGAAGATTTATAAATTTGCAACATAGCAAAAATCCAGAGACGACCTCTGGATTTCTTTTTACATCTGTTTTAAACGTTCAATCCGTTCTGAAATAGGTGGGTGGGTATAAAAGAGTTTTTGGAACCCTCCACCTTTCTTAGGATCATTGATATAAAGTGCACTGCTGGCATCATCGACAGGACGACTCATCGGTTTACTATTATCCAACTTACCTAGAGCATTAATCATCCCTTGAGGATTACGCGTCAACTCGACACTGGAAGCATCAGCTAGGAATTCCCTCTGGCGAGAAATAGCTAGTTGCACCAAAGTTGCAGCGAGAGGTGCCAGTACAATAGCTAGTAATGAAACCACTAGCATAATGATTTCAAGACCATTTCCATCTCTATCATCGTCACTTCGTCTGCGACCTGCTCCACCCCACCACATCATACGACCTGCCATACTAGAAAGCATGGTGATAGCACTAGCAAGGGCAACAGCAATAGTCGAAATGCGGATATCATAATTACGAATATGACTGACTTCATGTCCCATAACAGCTTCTAGTTCTTCACGATTCATGATAGCTAGGAGACCTGACGTCGCAGCAACCGCCGCATTTTGGGGTTTAGAACCTGTCGCAAAGGCATTTAAGGCTGGATCATCAATGATGAAAACACGAGGCATAGGAATCTGAGCCACCATAGCCATATCTTCCACTACATGGTAGAGGTCTGGTGCCGTTTGCTCATCAACCTCACGCGCTCCATTCATGGACATGACAATCTCTGTCGATTGAAAAATCATGGACAAGGCATAGATAAAGCCGATAATCAGTGCGATAACCAAACCACCAAGCCCAGACCGCATAAAGAGGTAACCAACCGCATAGCCAACAAGAGCTAAGAGTAGGAAAAATACCAGCAACAAAATCCAAGTTCTTCGTTTATTGCTTGCAATTTGATCAAACAACATCTTAGTCACCTAAACCGCTAAAATCAACTTTAGGTACTACCTTTTCCTCTTCTGGAGTTTGAAGGAAATCTGCTGCTTTAAATCCAAACATTCCAGCGATAATATTGCTTGGGAAAGTTTCTAATTTTACATTGTAGTTGCTGACAACACTGTTGTAGAGTTGACGAGAGTAAGAAATTTTATTTTCTGTGTTTGTTAACTCCTCTTGCAATTTAACAAAGTTGGCACTAGCTTTCAAATCTGGATAGCTTTCTGCAACTGCAAAAATACCTGAAACCTGACGAGTAAGGGCATCACTAGCTTTCATAGCTTCTGCTGGTGAAGTCGCTGCCGCCACTTGGTTACGTAGTTCTGCCACCTTTTCAAGGGTAGAACCTTCATATTTGGCATAACCTTTTACAGTCTCAATCAAGTTTGGCAAGAGGTCATTTCGACGTTTCAACTGAACATCAATCTGACTCCAAGCCTCCTTTGTTTGCATACGATTCTTAACCAAACCGTTATAGCTAACAATCACAAAAATAACAACAAGAGCGATAACTCCAAGAATAATCCAAGTCATTATATAAGTCCTTTCTGCTTTTAGATTAGTACCAGTATATCAAATTTTTAATGATTGTGGTAAAATAAGATGATACTAAAGAAGGAAATAACTATGAAACCAGAAACATTTTACAACTTGCTTGCCGAGCAAAATCTTCCACTTTCGGACCAACAAAAAAAACAATTTGAACGTTATTTTGAGCTCTTGGTCGAGTGGAATGAAAAGATTAATTTGACGGCTATTACGGACAAGGAAGAAGTTTATCTCAAACATTTTTACGATTCGATTGCACCCATTCTGCAAGGTTTGATTCCCAATGAAACTATCAAACTTCTTGATATTGGAGCTGGGGCGGGATTTCCTAGTCTACCAATGAAAATCCTCTATCCTCAGTTAGATGTTACTATCATTGATTCACTTAATAAACGCATCAACTTCCTCCAACTCTTGGCTCAAGAACTGGATTTACACGATGTCCATTTCTACCATGGACGTGCAGAAGACCTTGCCCAAGACAAGAACTTCCGTGCTCAATATAATTTTGTAACAGCTCGTGCGGTTGCCCGCATGCAGGTTTTATCTGAATTGACAATTCCCTACCTTAAAGTTGGTGGAAAACTATTGGCACTCAAGGCCAGCAATGCGCCTGAGGAATTATTAGAAGCTAAGAATGCCCTCAACCTCCTCTTCAGTAAGATCGAAGACAATCTCAGCTACGCTCTACCTAATGGAGATCCGCGCTACATCACAGTGGTAGAAAAGAAAAAAGAAACGCCAAATAAATATCCAAGAAAGGCTGGCATGCCCAACAAACGCCCGCTTTAAATTTTTTAGTAAAAAATATTTACAAAGTCAGCCTCGCTCTTTTATTTTTAGGCTCGGGAAAAAATGATTTACAAAATCATTTTTTTCTGCTATACTATCCTAAGCAAAGGTTTTTAATGTCATCCCGTGAGGTGACGAAGACGCAGAAATACTTAAAACTCTTTAAAGTCTAGATTTTAGAGAAGTCTTACTCTGAGGGCCTATTGCTGTAAAATAATGGGCTCTTTTTTGATGCCCAAAAGTGAGGTTTATATGAAACAAGAATCAACTGTTGATTTGTTACTAGACGTTGACCAACGTCCTTCGGCTGGAAAAGGAATTCTCCTTAGTTTCCAACACGTTTTCGCCATGTTTGGTGCGACCATCTTGGTACCATTGATTTTGGGAATGCCTGTATCTGTTGCCCTATTTGCTTCAGGTGTTGGAACACTCATCTACATGATTTCAACTGGTTTTAAAGTTCCAGTTTATCTAGGTTCTTCATTTGCCTTTATCACAGCAATGTCTCTTGCTATGAAAGAAATGGGTGGTGATGTATCTGCTGCTCAAACAGGAGTTATCTTGACTGGTTTGGTCTATGTCCTTGTCGCCGCTGGTGTTCGTTTTGCAGGTACAAAATGGATTGATAAACTCTTGCCACCAATCATCATCGGACCTATGATCATCGTTATCGGTCTTGGACTTGCAGGCTCAGCTGTTACCAATGCTGGTCTTGTAGCAGATGGGAATTGGAAAAATGCTCTTGTAGCAGTTGTTACTTTCTTAATCGCTGCCTTTATCAATACAAAAGGAAAAGGCTTCCTACGAATCATTCCATTCCTCTTTGCCATTATCGGTGGTTACCTCTTCGCACTAACTCTTGGTTTGGTTGACTTTACACCAGTTCTTAAAGCTAACTGGTTTGAAATTCCTGGTTTCTACTTGCCATTTAGCACAGGTGGTGCCTTTAAAGAATACAATCTTTACTTTGGGCCAGAAACCATCGCTATCTTGCCAATCGCTATCGTAACAATTTCTGAACATATCGGTGACCATACTGTTTTGGGTCAAATCTGTGGCCGTCAATTCTTGAAAGAACCAGGTCTTCACCGTACTCTTCTTGGTGACGGTATCGCAACTTCAGTTTCTGCCTTCCTTGGTGGACCAGCCAATACAACTTATGGAGAAAATACAGGGGTTATCGGTATGACTCGTATCGCTTCTGTCTCAGTTATCCGTAACGCTGCCTTTATCTCGATTGCCCTTAGCTTCCTTGGTAAATTCACTGCATTGATTTCAACCATTCCAAATGCTGTACTTGGTGGTATGTCAATCCTTCTCTACGGAGTTATCGCCAGCAACGGTTTGAAAGTCTTGATTAAAGAACGTGTTGATTTCGCTCAAATGCGTAACCTAATCATCGCAAGTGCTATGTTGGTCCTTGGACTTGGAGGAGCTATCCTTAAACTCGGTCCAGTTACACTTTCAGGTACTGCCCTATCAGCCATGACAGGAATCATCTTGAACTTGATCTTGCCATACGAAAATAAAGACTAATAGTCTTCGAAAATCTCTTCAAACCACGTCAACGTCGCCTTGCCGTACTCAAGTACAGCCTGCGGCTAGTTT
>CAURHZ010000009.1:0-14120 GCA_963524345.1 uncultured Streptococcus sp. | reverse complement strand
CTTTATGTCTGTGATGATGTATGTGTCTTACTTCCCGCAAATCATGGACAACCTCGCTGGTCATAAAGGAAACTTTATTCAACCTTTAGTGGCAGCCATCAACTGTAGTCTTTGGGTCTATTACGGACTCTTCAAAAAAGAACGCGATATCCCACTTGCTGCAGCTAATGCACCAGGGATCATCTTTGGTTTGATCACAGCGATCACAGCCTTGTAATTAATTAAAAAAGCTGGACAAAAGTCTGGCTTCTTTTTTTATGACTTCACTCATTTCCATGGTATAATGGGAGGACTATTCATAGAGAAGATCAAAAGGAGACACGAGTGGATCAAAAACGTCACTGCCAAGTCCTATGGGCGAAAAATAAATACCTGGTGCTGAGTCATTCCAGCAACATTTACAAGGAGATCCGGGAATACCTCAAGCAAGACCAGGTGGAGGTCAGTCATGTCGAGGACCTGATCCAGCAAGCGCTGGCCTTGCCAGAAAATCGTGGCCAGGTCTCCAATGCCTTCCAGCATATCTGGGGCTATTTCAAAAAGCAGGCGACTCCTGAGGAAAAGGCGGACTTTATGTTGCTACTTGAGAAATACCAGCATGGGCAAGCTAGCCAAGAGGATCTCATCAAGGGGATCCAAACCCTCCTTGAGCGCTATCCCAATCGCTACTTGCAAGACTCGACACTACTAGGAGGTCAATAAATGAGACTGTGGCACCAAGACTTGATTCGCAAACTCCCTAGACCCCAACTCCTGGGCCAACACCGGGAATGCTGCGCCCTTCGAGGCAATGGCTGGGGCAAGAAGCACTCGACGGTCAACTATGTATTTGCCTACTCGCCCTATCGTCTCTATGCCTATCACCGCCTGATCATGGAGGAGATGACCGCTCGTGGCTACAAGGTCAGCCTAGATTGGTGGGAGCCGACCTACCGAGGCAAGACCTGCCCATCCTACCCAGAGCTGGAAGAAGAAGCCTTGAGCACCCCTATCTATCCCGAGCATCAGGACACTTACCTCCAAGAATGCTTGGATAACCTATCAGAAAAAGGGATTCAACTAGACTAAGAAAAAACGGACCAGACCAGGTTCGTTTTTTTGCGCCAATTCCAAACAAAATGCTTTGAAAGCGTTAATTTCTTTCCCAAACATGCTATAATAATAGGAGATTATGTACAGGAAAAGGATAGACGGATGAAGGCAGTAGCAACTCCAGAACTTGAGATCGAAAGAGTGGAGTAGCACAGCTTAAATAGGATGATGATATGAAAAGAGAAAAAGAGTTTTCAGAACTGACGAGGGTTCAAATTCCAGCAGCATTACACTTGATGCGCCTAGGATATACATACCTGCCGCACAATGGGAAAGAGTTAAAAGAAAGAGATTCAGAGACGAATATTCTGGTATCTATTTTTAGAGAGCAATTTTTGAAGTTCAATAATTACGCAACAGATGAAGATGTTGAACGAGAGCTAAGTAATATCAAGTTGGAACTAGACCAAAATGATCTGGGACGGGCTTTTTACAAACGAATCATCGGAGAAACAAGTGCGACCTATATTGATTGGGAACATCCTGAAGCTAATACATTTCATCTCGCGCTTGAGGTTACTTGCCAAAATGGTCAGGATGAATTTCGTCCAGATATCGTTATTTTTATCAATGGTTTGCCACTTTCTTATATCGAAGTCAAACAGCCCAATGCTATCCGTGATGGAAAGACAGGGATTCAGTCGGAGCAAGATAGAACCAGATACCGTTTTGAAAATCGCAAGTTCCGTCGTTTTAACAATATCACCCAATTGATAGCCCTCTCTGATAATTTGCCTTATATCAGTGGTCAAGGTCAGCAAAAACAGGGTTCTTATTACGGTTCAAACGCCTATTCAAAAACCAAGTTTAATGCCTTTAAAGAAGAAAGAGAAGAAGATTTCCTTCATTCCTTTGACCCTCTAACAGAGGAGCAAATTGACTTCGTCCTAGAAGATATGAAGCGTTTTGCCCTCAAATCTCAACCTGAGTTTACAACATGTCTGAAACACGATACACCTTGCAATACTTTCTTGTCTTCCCTGTATCAGAAAGAACGTCTGCTTTTTATGCTTCGTTTTGGTCTGGTCTATGTAGAAGATGAAAGCAAGGATGGGCAGATGCAATTGCAGAAGCACGTCATGCGCTATCCTCAGTATTTTGCGACACGTGCTATCGAAGAAACGGTCGCAAAAGGCACCAAGAAGGGAGTTATCTGGCATACACAAGGTTCAGGTAAGACTGCCTTAGCCTTCTTTAATATCCGTTATCTGACCAATTATTTCTCAAAACAGGGAATCGTCCCTCAGTTTTACTTTGTCGTCGATCGTCTGGACTTGGCAGACCAAGCCTTTAAAGAATTTACTAAACGAGGTCTCAGAGTTAAACGTATCAACAATCCTCGAGAACTCAATCAAAAACAAGACGGCTATGATGTGGCTGTGGTCAATATCCAGAAATTTAAGGATGATTCAGACCTGACTGACCACTCTGGCTATGACCTCAATCGTCAAAATATTTACTTTATCGATGAAGCTCACCGTTCTTATAATGAACGTGGTTCCTACCTGCCAAATCTCTATCAGGCTGATACCAAGGCTATTAAGATTGCCTTGACTGGAACGCCATTGATCACCTATAAGAAAGATGGGAAGACCAAGGAAAGTCATGCGACCACGCGTGATATCTTTGGTGATTATATCCACAAATATTACTACAACCAGTCTATCGATGACGGCTTTACCTTACGCTTGATGCGAGAGGATATCGAGACTTCGTATAAAGATAATCTAAGATCCATCAATGAAGAAATCCAACGTGGCGACTTGTCCAAGGAAGATATCTTTGCCCATCCGCATTACGTAGAGCCTATGTTGGACTTTATCATCGAGGACTTTAATCGTGCGCGTGATCTGGTCTTTGATGACCAGACCATCGGTAGCATGATTGTTTGTGATTCGTCCAAGCAGGCGCGTGAGCTTGAAAAACAATTAGAAGAGCGTCGTCAGGCTGGATCAACAAAGCTGACCTCTGCTCTCATCCTCCATGATGAGGGAGACAAAGAAGAGAAGAAGGACAAGGTGGACGCCTACAAGGAAGGCAAGATTGACCTCGTCATCGTCTACTCCATGCTCCTGACAGGTTTTGATGCACCTCGACTCAAGCGCCTCTACCTAGGGCGCAAGATCAAGGCTCACAACCTTTTGCAGACTCTAACTCGTGTCAATCGTCCTTACAAGGACTACCTCTTTGGCTATGTTATTGACTTTGCGGATATCTCGAAAGAGTTTGACAAGACCAATCGTGCCTATCTAGAAGAGCTTAATCAAGAATATGATACGACCCTGACAGGAGAAAACGGGGAGGATGTCTTTGGATCGCTCTTTGTACCTGCAGATGAGATTTCTCATGAGTTAAGCAAAACTGAGCAAATCTTGATTGACTATCCAACGGACAATCTAGAATATTTCTCGCAAGCTATTAATGATATCAAAGATAGAAAACAGTTAATTGATCTTCGGAAAGCCTTGGAGTCTATCAAGCAGTATTATAATGTCGCTCGACTCCTTGGCTACCATCACTTGCTCGAGCAGATTGACATTGCACAGATCGCAACCTTACTCAATATCCTCTCCAGACGCATGCTGACACTGTCCTTGATTGATCAGCCGGACAATTTTTCTAGTCGGACGCTCTTAAATCTAGCTATGTCTCAGACTAGCTTTAGTTTTATCAAGATCGCTGAGGAAGAACTCCGTTTAGCGGCCAATGATTTGGATGATTGGAGTCGTCGTGTCGCTGGAGGGATCAAAGGACAGCGCGATGAGAAAGACCCTGAGTGGGTTTCGCTTTACGAAGAATTCCAGCGCATTATGAAAAAACACTTGATCCATGGGCAAGAGGGCTACACCATGGAGAACATAAAAGAGACACAAAAGGCCTATGAAGCTTTGTTTGAGTCAGTGGAAGATTACAAGTCTCGTATGCGACGTCTGAGCATGAATTTTAATGGAGATCAAATGGCAGCTCGCTCCTACAAACATGTGACCAATTCGACCATGGTCAGTGAGTTTCCTGCTGTCTACCATGTTATTAAAGGTTCTAAAGTCAGACTCGACCATAAAATCGGTCAAAACCAAGGGGTACTCGATAACGAGGACTTCCTTAAAAAAATGATTCGAGAAGAAGCTCGGATCGAAATGAAAACAAACCAAACTGCTAGTAGCTTGACACGAGAAGACTTTAACCGCCTTGTCGAGTCACTATTTGAAGAATATGAACAGGAATACCAACACTAATGAATGAAACATACAAAGTCCAAGTCCAAGGCTTGGTAGACGATTTGAAAGCCGTCTTTACCCATGCGGGACTAGGAGGAGAAGCAGGTGAGTACAAACTCCTTACCCAATCCTTCCTCTACAAATTTTTAAACGATAAGTTTTTGTATCAAGCCAAGGTCCTAGATGAGTCTAACACCTATGAAAACTTGTTGGCTATGAGTGAGGAAGACTATGATTGGCTTTTGGAGGATATCGGTACCAGTACAGCTTGGCTCAGGCCAGACCAGTTGATCGAAAGCCTTCACCGTCAACAAAACGAAGCGACCTTCTATGAGACTTTTGAGAATACTCTCAACCAGATCGCCATTGATAATAATGATATCTTCTCGGTACATACGGATGGAGATACGGCTATTCGTCTCTTTGATGAGCGTCTGATTACTGATACCATCTCAGATAGCAGTAAGCGAAACGAAGTCGCAAAAGCCATCATAAATCTTCTTGCACGCGTTAAGTTTGATGAAACTATCTTTTCACAAGGTTTTGATTTCTTCTCTACCCTCTTTGAGTACATGATTAAGGACTACAACAAAGACGGTGGTGGCAAGTATGCTGAGTACTACACGCCTCACTCTGTGGCTAAGATTATCGCTGATATCTTGGTGGGTGATGATAAGCCTCAAAACGTGAGAATCTATGACCCGTCAGCTGGTTCGGGCACCTTGCTTATGAACCTGGCTAGTCGTATCGGTGTGGATAAGACTACAGTTTATAGTCAGGATATCTCGCAAAAATCATCGAATCTCCTCCGTCTCAATCTGATCTTGAATGGATTGCAACACTCCATTCACAATATCGTACAGGGAAATACCATCATCGCCAACCGTCATTCTGAAAAGATGGACTATATCGTTTCCAACCCTCCTTTCAAGCTGGACTTTTCAGAGTGGCGTGACCAAGTGGAGACCTTGCCAGAAGCAAGCGAGCGTTTCTTTGCAGGTGTTCCAAAGGTTCCAGACAAGTCTAAGGACAAGATGGCGATTTACGAGCTCTTTGTTCAGCATATCATCTATTCCTTGAAGCCAGATGGTCAAGCAGCCGTTGTCCTACCGACAGGCTTTATTACGGCCCAGTCAGGGATTGACAAGACCATTCGCCAATACTTGGTGGACAATCAAATACTGGCAGGTGTTGTATCTATGCCATCCAATATCTTTGCGACGACAGGTACCAACGTCTCTATTCTCTTTATCGATAAGAAAAACAAGGGCGATGTCGTCCTCATCGATGCTTCGAACCTGGGAACCAAGGTCAAGGAAGGAAAGAACCAAAAGACCGTGCTGTCTCCTGAGGAAGAGCAGAAGATCGTCGAGACCTTTATCAAGAAAGAAGCTGTCGAGGATTTTTCTGTCATCGTCTCTTATGAGGACATCAAGGAGAAAAACTACTCTCTCAGCGCAGGCCAATACTTTGACATCAAGATTGACTACGTAGATATCACAGCAGAAGAGTTTGAAGCAAAGATGACCGCCTTTCAAAACAAACTCTCAGACCTCTTCCAGCAATCACATGCATTGGAGCAGGAAATTGAAGAGCAAATGAAGGGGATGAAGTATGAGTGAGTGGAAGTTTTTGACTTTGAAAGAAGCAGAACTAGAGTTTATAGATGGAGATAGAGGAGTTAATTACCCTAAGAAATCAGAGTTATTGCCAGAAGGTGATTGTGTTTTTCTAAATACAGGTAATGTTAGACAAAATAGCTTTGATTTTTCTAATTTAGATTATATTACAAAAGAAAAGGATAATTTACTAAGGAATGGTAAGTTACAAAGAGATGATATAGTTCTTACCACAAGAGGCACAGTAGGGAATGTTGCTCTGTATTCTCAAGAGGTTCCGTTCAGTAACATTAGGATTAATTCAGGAATGGTAATAATTAGGGTAAACAGGAATTTCTGGCATCCCTATTTTGTTTATTTGTTTTTTCAATCACATCTTTTCAAAAAACAAATCAGTAGACTTATATCTGGTAGTGCTCAACCTCAGTTACCAATTTCAATTTTAGAAACTGTTAGTATTCCTCAATTAACATTGGATGAACAGAAAGAAATTATTTTTAATATTAAATCTATTGACCAAAAAATCCAAATCAACAACCAAATCAACCAAGAGCTGGAAGCCATGGCCAAGACCCTCTATGACTACTGGTTTGTGCAGTTTGATTTCCCAGACCAGAATGGCAAACCCTACAAATCATTAGGCGGAAAGATGGTCTATCACCCAGAACTCAAACGCGAAATCCCTGAGGGGTGGGGAGTGGATTCTTTGTGGAATATAGCGAATTTTTATAATGGTCTTGCTATGCAGAAATATAGACCAGATACAAATGAGGATGATTACCTTCCAGTTATTAAAATTCGAGAAATGATGAATGGTTTCTCAAAGGATACGGAAAAAGCGAGATTAGATATTCCAACAGAAGCAGTTGTAGAGAGAGGAGATATATTATTTTCTTGGTCTGCAACATTAGAGGTTATAATCTGGGGGAAAGAAAGAGGAGCTTTAAATCAACATATTTTTAAAGTTACTTCGGATACTTATCCAAAATCCTTCATATACTTTGAATTGAAAAGCTATTTGAAGGTATTTAAAGCAATTGCTGAGTTGAGAAAAACAACTATGGGACATATTACTCAGGACCATTTAAAGCAGGCTAAGATTGTAGTTCCACCAATTGAAATTATTTCAAAATTAGATGCCAAACTACAACCCATAATGTTAAAACAACAGATTCTAGAAAACCAAAACCAAGAACTCACCCATCTTCGTGATTGGCTCTTGCCAATGCTGATGAATGAACAGGTGAAGGTATAAAATTGGATATGAAATATTATTAGATAGGATAACTAATGAAATTAAAAACACTATCAATAAAAAATTTTAGAAATTTCGAAGATATTTCTATTACTCTCTCGAATAAAAATGTTGTATTTGGAATGAATGATGTTGGAAAGACTAATTTCTTATATGCTTTACGATTTTTATTCGAACGTAAAATCAGAAATAAAGGTTTTCTAGAAAGTGATTTTTTTCAAAAAGACACAACTCGGGTTATTGAAATTTGTTTAGAGATTGATATTAGTGATCACGAGACTGATTTTGACTCACAAAATATCATTTCAAAAATTGGTAAAGAGAGAGATAGTGGGAACTTAAATTCTGTTTTTATAAAAGTAATTGCTAAGTTTGATGAAAATGAATTTTTTGGAATTCCCAAATTATTTTGGGGAAATCAAGAAGAAGAATTACAAAAGATTCCAGGTGAGGGGACTTTCTGTGATCTTGATAGACTATTTCATGTAGTATATGTTGATCCTTTGATTGATTTAGATAAAATATTTTCTTTAAATAAAAGAAAGATTTTTAGTAAACAAAAAACTCAATCGGATGGAGAATTATTGGAAGATATAAATGTATTAGCAGAACAAATTAATTCTAAGATTTCAACAATGGAGAGTGTTACGAAATTTCAAGAAATATTGACAAATGAATATCATAACTTAAAAAATGAGGATATTTCTGTAGTATTACGTTCAGAAATGGTAATAAATGGAGTATTTAATGATTTACAGCCATACATCACTAAAAATACGGATATAACAAAAAAGTTATATCCAACATCCGGTGATGGACGTAAGAAAATATTGGCGTATTCACTACTAAACCATATAACAGAGGAGTTTAATACTAACAAAACTATTCCAATATTTTTAATCGAGGAGCCAGAAAATAGTCTGCACCGATCAATGCAAATTGCTTTATCGAAACAATTGTTTAATCAGGAAATTTATAGATATTTTGTGATGTCTACTCATTCTTCAGAAATGTTATATGAGATGGATAAAGCAACATTAATCCGATTATGTAATGAGGATAGAACAACTGCAAAGTCATTTTTATATAAAGTGAGTGAGGAATTTTCAAAAATAAAACGAGAACTAAATGAGTCGTTGACTACTGCTTTATTTGCTGATAGGGTTTTATTAATTGAAGGTCCATCTGAAAAGGTATTATTTGAAAAAATTCTTCAAGAAATTCGACCGAATTATGAATTAGAAGGTGGATATATTTTACAGGTTGATGGAATAAAATTTAAACCATATTATAAAACATTGATTAATCTGGGTATTATTTGTATTGTTAAAACTGATAATGATTTGAAAGAAACGACGAAGAACAGTAGTAAGCAATTTGAATACATTGGTTATAATAGATGTGTAGGCTTGCTTGATGGTAGTGAATGGAAAAAATGGGAAGATGAGAACGGTTATATAGCGATTGATTACAGTTCTAGTGATAGAGAGGATAAAATTAAAGAGTGGAAGAAAAGTAGTTTTAATCAAATTCAAAAAATTCAACAACTTAGAAATAAAAATATTTATTTATCAAAAGTTGATTTAGAGAATGATTTAAATGAGGCCATTCCAGAAGCTTTGGAGTCATGGCGAAACACTAATCATGATGCTGTACCTTATCTCCAAAAGCAAAAATTAATACGAATGATTGAACTTTGTGATTTTTTAAAAGAAGAAGAGTGTAAGATGATATATAATCACAGCCTTTTTGAGTGTTTGAAGAAACTAACAGGAGATTTCTAATGGAGATTAGTGATCAGAAAATTAGGAACGATATTCTAAATTACAATGGTAGCCTTGTTGTTAGAGCTAGCGCTGGTTCTGGAAAAACTACTATTATGGTAAAAAAAATTAAAAAAGTATTAGATGAAATTAAGGATCATAAGACGGTAGCGGCAACGACTTTCACTAGAAAAGCTACTCAGGAAATTCGAAAGAAATATAGAGAGCTTGGAGGAGAAAAAACATTTTTAGTAACAACAAACGATAGTTTTGTTGAGCAAGAAATTATTAGGCCTTTTATTAATGATGCACATAGAACACAAGAAGTTAAATGGGATGAAGTAGATCTGAGCGGATTGAACATATCTAATTATAATTTTAACTCTTTAGATTTATCGGATTTTAGTAATTCATATGATAGAAAAGATTCAAAGGCAACATATGGGTTACTCCTAAAAGAACTAATAGACAATCACATATTAGCAAAATATTTTGATAATAAAAATAATTTCAAGTTTGAGTTAGCATTATTTATTCTTAAAAATAGTAAGGCTTGTAAAGAATATTTAAAGTATAAGTATAAAATGATTTTTATCGATGAGTATCAGGATTCAGATAGTATGATGCATGAACTATTTATGTATTTAAACAGTAACTTAGGAATTGATATTTTTATTGTAGGAGATGTAAAACAGGCTATATATTTATGGCGAGGTGCACAAGAGGATATTTTTGATAAGATACCGACTAACATAGAACAAAAAGAATTGTGGCATAATTTTAGATCCCACTTTGAAGTTGTCAATTATGCTGCTGTGATACATGAACCTAAGGCAATATATTATAAATCAGAACAGACAAGCGGTCATGTAAAGATTGTTGATTTAGGAGTAAGTAGATTAGGAGAAATATTAAAGTCGCCATTAGTGGACTTAAATAGGGAAATTACGATTATTATCAGAACAAATCAAGAAGCTAAAGAATTAAAAGATGAATTTTTAAATTATTATAATTTGAAGTTTGAATTTATTCCAAGTACACCATTGGATCAGAATCAGAGTGAAAATACATTTATTTTAAGATTGATAGCTAAAAGATTTTATGATAAAACTTTTTCGATCTTTGACTTTGTTGAAGAATGTGGATTAGAATTAGGAAAAAGCAAAATAAAAGAACTCAATAGGACATTTAATGAGCTAATAAATTTATTTAATCTTTCTGTACATGAAGAATTCAACTTCGATCTATTTACTAAAATTATTCAAGATGTTAGTGTTCAAATAGAAATATCATTTTCTGAAAGTGAGCTTATATGGTTAAAGGAAACATTATCGAATCACACTTTTCGTGAGGCATTTGTGCCGTCTAAAAATAAACATAAGATTATGACAATTTTTTCTGCCAAAGGTTTAGAGTTTGAACAAGTTATCGGATTTGGGAAAGATTATAATTTAGAAGATACGAATCAAAGAAACAATCATTATGTTCTAGTGACAAGGGCAAAAGACAAGTTAATCTTGATTAATGGAAAAAATTATTTAGAGCAAGTTGATGCAAAGATAAGTAAAAATAGTGAATCGACTTCAGATTTCTTTTATCAGTATAGTTATTTTCAATAATGACTACACAACTAAGGTTCAGAATTATCAAGGAGATTTGATAATTCTGAATCATAGAAATTTATAATGGAGCCTATATTGAAAGCAGTTTCTGAGAATTTTGATGATTACTGTATTGTGAAGTTAAGAATATTTTTTATAAAATATAAAAACCTATAATTATGTAGTTGGTTTTCTAAGTACTGATGAATGGACATGTGAAGGAGCAGTTGGAAGATGAAATGAAAAGGAATTTAGAAATGTTGGAGAAAGAAATTTTAGATCTGATGAATATCTCTATTGTTCAACTTTCTACTAAAGTAGGAAGCCAAGTTCAGTATTGTACCAATATAGCTGGTAAACAGAATGAATCGAATTATTTTGTAGTAAATGATGATATCGCAGAAATTGATTTTACGTATAAAGGTAAAACAGGATATATTGAGTGCCACTCAAAAGATGATTACGAAAGACCAGTTGGGGCTAGATTTTATGTTGACTGTGACAACTACTTAAGAATTCAAAATCAAACTATTAATAAGAAACGTCGGAGGCTTGGAAAGCCAAAAGGTTGGAAAGAGTTATTAACAACCAACGCAAAAAAAGCTATTAGGTATTTCCATCGAGGCCATATAATTGCCTATTCTTTAGGTGGTGATAAAGAGATTCATGGTCGCACTTGTAAAGCTTTGATATCGTTATTTGTTCAAACTGCATGGAGCAATATGGGGAAAGATGTTAATAAGAAAGGATTTGACAATAAATTCAGTCAGTGGCATTTTGAAGAGAAGGTGACAAAAGCACTTAAAAATAGTTCAGTGTGCTTGGACTCTCGTCCTATATATCGAGATAAAGCCGATATAATTCCAATTGGAATTCATTTGCAGGCAGTGACAGAGAATGAGTCTCTATTCAATGTATTTATTCCAAATATTGACCCAAATATAAAAATAAATTATAAAAATTGCACGTTTGAATTAAAGAAGTAATTGTTAGACTTATAAGTAAAAACCAGCCAAATCAACTTTTTACTGGTTTTTATTGTCTAAAGATGGTACAATTAAATTACCTAAAAGGTAATTTAATTTAACAGAAAGGGACATATGAAGCTTATCTATACAAATAAAACTGTTGAAAAGCAGTGCACAGAGCTGAGGAGAGCGAAAAAGGATTTTTCGGATAAGATTGCTGTAAAGTTGCATCAGTTGATTACCTTTTTGGAAGCAGCGGATTCTTTGGCCAGTGTGACAGCCTTTCCTAAATATCACTTTCACCAACTCAAGGGAAAGAGACAGGGACAGTTTGCTTTAGATATAGATGGCCGAAAGAGTTCCTATCGGTTGATTGTAGAATTTCGTGAGGAGGATCTAGAAAAGGTTTTTCCTAGTCCTGTAGAAATCGAAATCCTAAAAATAGAGGAGGTCAGCAATCACTATGAGTAAGAAAATTGTTGAATACAAAGACCTGATTGCTTTTCATCCAGGTCAGTATGTTGAAGAGTTGATTGAAGATTATAACGTAACGCAGAAAGAATTTGCGGAGCGCTTAGGAGTTTCGGCAAAGACTGTCAGCAAGCTCGTCAATGCGGAGGAGTCTATCAGTAAAGAGACAGCTCATAAGTTAGCCAAGTTAAGCGGAGTTTCTATGCAAACTTGGCTCAATCTTCAGAATGCTTACGATGTAAAAGTTGCGGAAATTGTAGAACAAAAAGAACTAGAAGAAGGTCGCGAGAAAGAAATCTGTGAGATGATTGATTTCAAGTATTTTAAGGCAGAAGGCTACGTGGCAGACAAACGCTATAGCTTGAAGGAAAAGATTATCGAACTTCGCAAGATTCTATGTGTTGCAAGTTTAGAAAACCTTACATCCTTTAATCATCTAGTCAGCTATCGGAATACGCGTGAGTTCACGACTAAAAGTATAGTGAACTCCAATATCATGTTGGAGTTGGCATCTAAAAAAGCGCGTGATATAACGACTACTAAACTCAACCGCAGAAAGCTTGAGAGAAGCTTGCCTGCTTTGAGAAAGTTGACCAGACAAGATCCAGAAGTTTTTCCTCAACGCTTGTATGATATTTTGCTAGATTGTGGTGTTGTCCTAGTCGGCCTACCTGCTTTGCCAAATGCTAATCTAAATGGTGCCACGAAAAAATTTGGAGATGGCAGTGCCATGCTTTTACTCACAGATCGAAATAAAGTATCCGATATTTTCTGGTTCTCACTTTTCCATGAGATAGGACATATTTTGGAGAACGATTTTTCATCTGATGATGGAAATGGTGAGTCATACCGACGTTCTGAGGAGCGGGCAGATCAGTTTGCAAAAGATTTCTTGATTGGACCCGAAGACTATCAAGCTTTTGTTGAACAAGGAAACTTTGATAAGTCGGATATCCTACGCTTTGCTGAGGAAATCGATATTCATCCTAGTATTGTTTTAGGAAGATTACAAAATGATGGCATTCTCAGTTTTGACAGATATAGAGAGTTAAAAGAAAACTATTACTTCGTTTCATAATGGTCGTGTAGTCACTTTCCCAAATTTTTTTCGAATGAATAGAAGTAGAGGGAACTTCCCTCTATTTTTTATCGGAAAGGAGCAGGGATGCAGAAAAGACACGCGCATGTATCGCCGACCTTGGATATCATGGCCAAGAAGATTTTTAGTTTACCGGAGGTGACGGCAGCATTTATTCGAGATATTTTAGAGCTGGATGTAGCAGACGCTCAGATTGTGGAGGGAAGCCAGCCCCACAATATGGCTTATGAGGAGGATGACTTGTTCTCCACTGCGGTGGATGTGAGAGCCAAGCTCCATGATGGAACCGAGGTGATCATCGAGATCCAGATTCGCAAGCAGCAGTATTTCTTGAATCGGTTCCATTACTATTTGGCCAATCAGCTGGTGGAGAATGTGCAAAAACTGCGCCAGCAAGGACAGACACATAAGATGTACGAGCAGATGGAGCCCGTCTATGGGATTGCGATTTTGGAGAAGTCGCTCTTGCTAGACGAAGAGGCCGCCATCAATAAATACTGGCTGACCAATAGCCGGTCCGGCAAGCAGCTCAAGGCCTATTATAAAAACGGTAAGCACCAAAATCTTTTGCAGGTTGCCTTTTTAGAGCTAGACAAGTATAATAAAGATGAGAACCTGACAGATGCAGGCAGACAGTGGCTGGAATTTTTTGGGAATCTTCCCTTCACAAAAGCTCCCAGTCAGGCTGTCGCCCATGCAGATTCATTATTAGATTCATCTAGCTGGACCAAGGAGGAGAAGACCATGATAGACGAGCGGATTCGTATTCAAGAAAATTATGATATGACCCTGGAGACGGCTATAGACGAAGCGCGCGAAGAAGGTCTAGTACAAGGTCGTAATGAAGAACGTCTGCAGTTAATCCGCAAAATGGTCTCACGAGGAATGACACCTGAGCTTATCTCAGAGATGACGGGTTTGTCGTTGGAAGAGATTGAGACCCTTCTTTCTTGAGTCGTTAAAAGAGGCACGGCCTCTTTTTTTGAAAAAACTTGAAAATTTTCCCATTTTTTCAATCCGCCTTTCTAGAATTG
>CAURHZ010000008.1:0-14151 GCA_963524345.1 uncultured Streptococcus sp. | reverse complement strand
TGATTCCAGCAGATCTTCTTTTATTTGAGTCGCGCGATTTCTTTGTACAACAGTCTGGCTTGACAGGCGAAAGTGATTCTGTTGAAAAATTGGCCTTGACCAAGGCAACAGTTCAACAATCTGATAGTCTGCTCGAAGCCGAATCCTTGGCTTTTATGGGAACCAATGTCTTATCTGGTAGTGCCAAGGCCGTGGTTTTGGCGGTTGGTGATGATACAATGATGGGGGCCATTGAGCAGACTCTAAACACCTATGACGAGCCTACTTCGTTTGAACGAGAGATGAATAGTATCTCTTGGCTCTTGATTCGCTTGATGTTGGTCATGGTGCCTATTGTTTTCTTGTCCAATGGTTTAACAGATGGCGACTGGTTGGAAGCTGGTGTATTTGCTTTGAGTGTTGGTGTTGGGCTTACACCTGAGATGCTTCCTATGATCATCACGGCCAGTCTAGCAAAAGGCTCCATTATCATGGCTAAGGAAAAAGTGGTTATCAAGAAACTCAATGCCATACAGGACTTAGGGGCGATTGATATCTTGTGTACAGATAAGACAGGAACTCTAACCCAAGATGAAATCGTTCTAGAATATCCCTTGGATATCCACGGACGCTTGGATTTGACCGTCTTGAGACGAGCTTATCTCAATTCTTATTTTCAAACGGGCCTGAAAAATTTGATGGACAGAGCCATCATTAAACGGACTGAAAAGGAAGCCAAAGAACACGCCCTCTTGCAAAATCTAGATCAAACCTTTCAAAAAATAGATGAATTGCCCTTTGATTTTGAACGTAGACGGATGAGTGTTATCGTTAAGGATGAACACGAAGTTGTTAGTTTGGTAACCAAGGGTGCCCTAGAGGAAATGTTGACGATTTCCAGTCATGCGGAATACCAAGGAGTGATTACTCCCTTGACAGATGTTATTAGAGAAGAAATTTTAGCAGAAGTCAGACAACTAAATCAACAAGGTTTGCGTGTCTTGGGAGTAGCCTATAAGTCAGGTTTGAGGGAAGGACATGCCTATACAGTTGATGATGAAGGGGATATGATTCTAACTGGTTATTTAGCCTTCCTAGATCCTCCTAAACCATCTGCAGCACCAGCAATTAAGGCTCTGTTAGAACATGGAGTTCAAACAAAGATTTTAACGGGAGATAACGAAAAAGTTACCCAAGCAGTCTGTGAAAAGGTTGGTTTGGATATCAATCAGATGCTGTTGGGGTCTGAAATTGATCAGATGAGTGATCAAGAATTGGCTCAAGCCGTAGAGGAGGTAACTGTCTTTGCCAAACTTTCTCCTGACCAAAAAGCAAGGATTATTTTGCAATTTAAGGCTAATGGTCATGCTGTCGGCTATATGGGAGATGGGATCAATGATGCCCCTTCCATGAAAGTTGCAGACGTGGGGATTTCTGTTGATACAGCAGTAGATATTGCCAAAGAAACAGCTGATGTTATCCTACTTGATAAGGATCTCATGGTGCTTGAAAAAGGACTTGTTGAAGGTCGTAAGGTCTATGCCAATATGACCAAATATATCAAAATGACAGTGAGTTCTAATTTTGGAAATATCTTATCCCTATTGGTCTCTGGAATCTTTTTACCATTTTTACCAATGGCACCAGTCCATTTGATTATCCTAAATCTAGTTTATGATTTGTCTTGCATTGCCTTGCCTTTTGACAAGGTGGACAAAGATTTTTTGAGAAATCCGCATACATGGGAAGCCAAGTCCATCACGCGTTTTATGGTCTGGATGGGTCCGATCTCTTCTGCCTTTGATATTTTGACCTTTATTTTGCTCTATTTTATCATTGTCCCCATGACGACAGGTCATGCCTATGTTCATGGAGCGGAGTCTGCCGTAGGCTTTATTGTCTTGTTCCAGACAGGTTGGTTTATCGAGTCTATGTGGTCACAAACTATGGTTATCCATATGCTGCGTTCAGCCAAAATTCCCTTTTTACAAAGTCGTCCAGCTTGGCTCGTTCTTGTGACAACCTTATTGGCTGCAGCCTTTGTGACCTTCCTTCCCTACAGTCCACTAGCTAGCCTTCTTCATCTAACTCCTTTAAAACCGATTTATTTCATCTTTTTACTTTTCATCATTATTTTGTATATGATTAGCGTGACAATTGTGAAAAAAATCTATATCAAAAAATATCAAGAATGGCTGTAAATTTCATTTTGTCAAGAAAAAAGTACGAAAATGACGAAAAAAGTCAAAAAAATTTAAAAATAGGTCGCAAGTCGGATGTTTTTTATGGTATAATAGACTAAACTGATAGTAACATGTAGCGAAAGGGGTAGGTACATGATCAAAATTTATACAGTCTCAAGTTGTACTAGCTGTAAAAAAGCAAAAACCTGGCTCAATGCCCACCAGTTAAGTTATAAAGAACAAAACCTTGGTAAAGAAGGAATTACGCGAGAAGAATTACTGGATATTCTAACCAAAACAGATAACGGAATAGCCAGCATCGTTTCGTCTAAAAATCGCTATGCCAAAGCCCTTGGAGTGGATATTGAAGATTTGAGTGTTAATGAAGTCCTCAATCTGATTATGGAAACACCGAGAATTTTAAAGAGCCCAATCCTTGTAGATGAAAAACGCCTGCAAGTTGGCTACAAGGAAGACGATATTCGTGCCTTCCTACCACGCTCTGTCCGTAATGTAGAAAATGCAGAAGCACGTTTGCGTGCAGCTCTATAAACATCAAGGCTGGGAGCAATTCCCAGTCTTATTCTATTTTAATCTTAAACAGAAAGAAGAAAGAAATGAAAAAAATAGTTCTTGTTAGTCTAGCTTTCCTTTTTGTCCTGGTTGGTTGCGGACAGAAAAAAGAAACTGGAACAGCTACAAAAACAGAAAAGGATACGCTTCAGTCGGCATTGCCAGTTATTGAGAATGCTGAGAAGAATACAGTTGTGACCAAGACTTTGGTCTTGCCCAAGTCAGATGATGGTAGCCAGCAAACCCAAACCATTACATACAAGGACAAGACTTTTTTGAGCTTAACGATTCAACAAAAACGTCCAGTTTCTGATGAGTTGAAGACTTATATCGACCAACATGGAGTGGAAGAAACTCAAAAAGCTCTTCTCGAGGCAGAGGAGAAGGATGAGGCTATTATAGAAGCTCGTAAATTAGCAGGATTTAAGCTTGAAACCAAACTATTGAGCGCAACCGAACTTCAAACAACGACTAGTTTTGACTTTCAAGTTCTGGATGTCAAGAAGGCTTCTCAGTTAGAATATTTGAAGAATATTGGTTTAGAAAATCTCTTGAAGAATGAACCAAGCAAATATATTTCAGACAGATTGGCAAATGGCGCGACAGAACAGTAGAAAATCCAAATAAATAGACTGCCTGAATTGTAGAACGTAAGGAATTATGCTATAATGGTACTATTCTAAGGAAAGAGGGTGTTAGAATGGGATTTACTGAAGAAACAGTACGTTTTAAATTGGACGATTCCAATAAAAAAGAAATTAGCGAAACTTTGACTGATGTTTATGCTTCGTTGAACGATAAGGGCTACAACCCAATCAACCAAATCGTAGGCTACGTATTGAGTGGAGACCCTGCCTACGTTCCTCGTTATAATAATGCACGAAATCAAATCCGTAAGTATGAGCGTGATGAAATTGTTGAGGAATTGGTCCGCTACTACCTTAAAGGACAAGGAGTCGATCTGTAACCTATGAGAATTATGGGATTGGACGTCGGTTCAAAAACGGTAGGGGTGGCCATTAGCGACCCGCTCGGTTTTACAGCTCAAGGACTTGAAATCATCCAAATCAATGAGGAGCAAGGTCAATTTGGTTTTGACCGCGTTAAGGAGTTGGTTGATACTTACAAGGTGGAACGATTTGTAGTGGGCTTGCCTAAAAACATGAACAATACAAGCGGACCGCGCGTGGAAGCTAGTCAGGCATACGGAGCAAAGTTAGAAGAGCTTTTTGGTTTACCAGTAGACTATCAAGATGAACGCTTGACAACAGTTGCCGCAGAGCGCATGTTGATTGAGCAAGCAGATATTAGCCGTAACAAGCGCAAGAAAGTCATTGATAAGTTAGCAGCTCAGCTGATTTTACAAAATTATTTAGATAGAAAATTTTAATACAAAGGAGAGGCTATGTCACACGATCATAACCACGACCACGAAGAACGTGAATTAATTACACTAGTAGATGAGCAAGGAAATGAAACCTTGTTTGAAATCCTTTTGACGATTGACGGAAAAGAAGAATTTGGTAAAAACTATGTTCTTCTAGTACCAGTTAACGCAGAAGAAGACGAAGACGGACAAGTTGAAATTCAAGCTTACTCATTCATCGAAAACGAAGATGGAACAGAAGGCGAATTGCAACCAATCCCAGAAGACTCAGAAGACGAATGGAACATGATTGAAGAAGTCTTCAATAGTTTTATGGAGGAGTAAAAACGTCCGGTGGACGTTTTTAGCCTGACGCTAAAAAATAAAAACCGTCAGTAAGTTCGGGGGATATTTTTACCCCAAGTTAATATTCATAGTAGCTAGTGATTAGCTAACCAGGTAAGAGGTCGGGACGAAAATCCTGGCCTCGTTTTTGTTAGTTAGGAGACTTTATTGAGGCAGTTGATTGAACCTGTAATTAAGGAGATGTATATGTTTGAAGTAGAAGAATGGCTCCATAGTCGGATTGGTTTGAATTTTCGATCAGGTTTGGGCCGAATGCAACAAGCGGTGGATTTGTTGGGGAATCCCGAGAAGTCTTATCCTATTATCCATGTAACCGGGACTAATGGAAAAGGATCTACCATTGCTTTTATGAGGGAGTTATTTATGGAGCATGGCAAAAAAGTTGCGACTTTTACCTCCCCTCATATCGTCTCTATCAATGACCGAATCTGCATTAATGGACAACCTATAGCTGATGCAGACTTCATCCGTTTGGCTAATCAGGTCAAGGAGATGGAGAAAACGCTTCTGCAAACCCATGATCAGTTGTCCTTTTTTGAATTGCTGACCTTGATTGCTTTTCTTTATTTTAGAGAGCAAGAGGTGGATTTGGTTTTATTAGAAGTGGGAATTGGCGGCTTACTTGACACGACTAATGTGGTAACTGGAGAGATTGCTGTCATCACCTCTATCGGACTTGACCATCAGGAGACTCTGGGTGACAGTATAGCAGCAATTGCAGAGCAGAAAGCTGGTATTTTTAAGGCTGGTAAAAAGGCAGTGATTGCTAAGTTGCCTTCAGAAGCTAGGCTTGTTTGTCAGAAAAAAGCAGACTCTTTAGCTGTTGACCTTTATCAGGCAGGTCGGGATTTTTCAATGCTGAATGGGAATTTTTTAAGCTCTTTGGCTAACCTTTCACAGTTGAAAATAGGTTTAGAAGGAGCTTATCAGCAGGAAAATGCGGCCTTGGCGCTACAAACGTTTCTTCTCTTTATGAGAGAAGGAAAGGAAGCTGTTGATGAACAGGTTGTAAGACAGGCTTTGGAGCAGACCCATTGGGCTGGGCGTTTGGAGCGTATTCGTCCTCAGATTTACTTGGACGGTGCTCATAACCTTCCTGCCTTGGCTCGCTTGGTTGAGTTTATTAAAGAAAAAGAGCAGGAAGGTTATCGTCCTCAAATCCTATTTGGAGCCTTGAAACGGAAGGATTATCAAGGGATGTTGGCTTATCTGACTGAAAAATTGTCTCAGGTGGAACTCAAGGTGACCGGCTTTGACTATCAAGGTTCTTTGGATGAAACAGATGTAACAGGTTACGATATAGTTCCTTCTTACCGAGAATTTATTAGCAATTTTGAAGCAAGAGCAGGTGCCCAGGATTTGTTGTTCGTTACAGGGTCTCTCTATTTTATCTCAGAAGTACGGGGCTACTTGCTGACCCATGAGCAGATGAATTGACCTCCTTTTTTGAACTTGTTATACTAGGGAAACTACTAGTTAGAGGGAAAAAATTCTGTAAATTGGTAGCAGAAAGGAAATTTATCATGAAATTAAAAAGATTCACACTTTCTCTTGCTTCTCTAGCAAGTCTTAGTCTTTTAGTAGCTTGTTCACAAAGAGCACAACAAGTTCAACAACCAGCAACTCACTCGCAAACACAACAAACTCAGCAATCACAATCTGCTGCTTCATCTTCTACAGAAAATAGCAGCCAGGCAGCAACAAGTTCTTCACAAAATGCTCCTGAGGCTCAACCAACTGATATTGATGGAACCTATACCGGTCAGGACGAGGGAGACCGTATCACTTTAGTGGTAACTGGTACAACGGGCACCTGGACACAGGTAGAAACTGACGGAGATCAAGAAATCAAGCAGGTTAGCTTCGATGCCGCTAATCAACGTATGATTATTGGGGATGATGTCAAGATTTATGCAATCAATGGAAATCAGATGATTATCGACGATATGGATAGAGAAGCGTCTGATCGCATTGTTTTATCAAAGTAAAGCTTATTTATCAAAATTTCGATAAGATGAAAGATATTTGATGTATTACTCGATAAAAGTTAGATAAATCATACACATAAAGGAATGGGTCTTATACGAGATCCATTCCTTTTCTTTAAATATAAGTTCCACTGGTCCACTTTTTGAGTAGTTCTTTTTTTAAAAATTTGTTATGCTAGATTTATGAAGAGAATCAAAATCGACGTTGTAGCACTCCCTTTAAGTGGACATCTCTTCCCAACCCTGAATTTACTCGCACCTTTGTTGAAGGATCCTTTGTATGATATTCGATTATTTACAGGACCGCAACGAAAAGATGTCGCAGAGGAGATGGGATTTCAGGTGATTCCTATTTTAGAAAATTGTGTAGATGAGTTTGAGCGTGTAGCCAACAATGAAGGGCAGCTAAATCTTATTTCTGCTTATCGGCAGTTGTCAGCTAGTCTGGATTTGATCAATATAGTGTCTGACCAACTAGTGCAAGAATGGGAAAAAATCGACCAGATATTGTTATTGCGGATTTTATAACTCTCTCTGGAGGACTTGTAGCGGAAGAGTTGGGGATTCCTTGGATTACCACTATGGCGACACAGTTTGCCATTGAAACAACAGATGGACCGCCTTGTTTCTTTGGAGGAATGGGCAGCCCAAAGACCCCTCTTCAATCTGCCCAGCAATGGCTAGGAAGAAAAGGGACTCGTTTAGGGAAACGAATCGTAACCTTTTTATTGAGAGAACGCTTGAAACGTTACGATTTTAAGCTCTACAATCAAAAAAATCAGGAAACCATTTATTCGCCCTATTCCATCTTGGGAATTGGGATGAAAGAGTTGGAGCTGAAAAGTGGTTTTCCAGAGCACTACCTTTGGGCAGGACCTTTTGGGTCTTCGATTGAGAGGGCAGAGAATTATCCCCTAGATTTGGCTCCTTATGCAGGGTATAAGAAGGTTCTTGTATCCTGCGGCACTCAGTTAGCATGGGCCAAAGACAATCTCCTCTACCAGACCCAACAATTGGCAAAAGAACATCCGGACTGTCATTTCTTTGTGACTCTGGGGTTCGGTGGACAAGACTTCCAATGTGAGGAGGTCATGGACAATGTTTCTGTGGTATCTTATCTTCCCTTCCCTATAAGGAATACATTCCCCAGATGGACTATGTGATTCATCATGGCGGCGCGGGTATTTTTTACCAATGTATTATCTATGGCAAGCCTGCCTTGATTCTCCCTCATGACTATGATCAGTATGACTATGCGGTTCGTGGGCTAGAGGCAGGGATTGCCCTGACTGCTAAACGAGAGGATA
This sequence comes from uncultured Streptococcus sp., assembly GCA_963524345.1. Classification (GTDB taxonomy): domain Bacteria; phylum Bacillota; class Bacilli; order Lactobacillales; family Streptococcaceae; genus Streptococcus. The sequence continues at coordinate 6,389 of CAURHZ010000008.1, read as the reverse complement.
GAGAAGCGATTGGACACGCTTTTGATGAGTTATTGGCAAGAGATGGCTGGCCAGAATTGAACAAACTCAGTCGTGCAGCTCAGGTCTACCAGCCAACAGAAATCCTCAAGAATGAAATATATCGACTCTTGGGGGACAAGGAGAAATAAAATATGAAGAAAGTATTGGTAACGGGTGCTACGGGTTTTCTAGGCAAGTATGTTGTAGAAGAGCTCAGTCAGCATGGCTATCAGGTACGCGCTTTTGGACGAAATCGCAAGGTGGGTCAGTCTTTAGAGAACTCCCTAGTATCATTTTTTCAAGGAGATTTGACTAAGCCAGAGGATTTGATTCAGGCTTGTCAGGGTATGGACATGGTTGTGCATGCTGGTGCTCTTTCTACCGTCTGGGGACCTTGGGAAGATTTCTACCAGACAAATGTCTTGGGGACCAAGTATGTTTTAGAGGCTTGTCGGGAGACGGGTATCCAACGCTTGGTTTACGTATCCTCACCTAGCATCTATGCTGCTCCTAGAGATCAGATGGCTATCAAAGAATGCGATGCGCCTCAGGAAAATAATCTAAACAACTACATTCGTAGTAAACTAGCTTCGGAGAAGCTGTTTAAGGATTATCCCGATGTTCCTAGTATGATCTTACGACCTCGTGGGCTTTTTGGGATTGGGGATACCAGTATTTTACCCCGGGTTCTCAAACTTAGTCAGAAGATTGGCATTCCCTTGATAGGGGACGGTCGTCAGCTCATGGATATGACCTGTGTGGAAAATGTTGCTCTGGCAATTCGCTTGGCACTAGAGGCCTCTCAAGCTAGTGGTGAAGTTTATAACATCACCAATGGAGAACCAAGGGAATTTAGGAGTCTGATAGAAGAAACCCTGAGAGGGCTAGGCTATCCGATAACATACAGAAGAGTACCGGCTCCTCTTTTGTCAGTTATTGCCAGTAGTTTAGAGTTTCTTTATAAGACCTTGAAACTCAAAGGTGAGCCAGCTATGACACGCTACACCTATTATTTGCTGAGGTATAGCCAGACACTGGACATCAGCAAGGCGAAGCGAGACTTGGGTTATTGCCCTCGAATCAGTATTTCAGAAGGGATTGAACAATATGTCAAAGATTATCGAAAGCATTGATTATTTCCCAGCAGGATACTGTACAAGTTATACAGGCTTGCTATTTAAGGGAGTCAAGAATAAAAAGATGAGATTCCCAGCTGGTGTCTTTCTGATTAAACACAGAGACAAAGGCTATTTGCTATATGATACGGGCTATCACTATGATATTAAGACGAAGCTTCGCTATGGTCTCTATCGTTTGGGAACGCCAGTTCAAATGACGAAGAAGGACCAGATTACATATTTGCTCAGAGCCAAAGGAATCAAACCAGAAGAAATTAACCATGTCATCCTGTCTCACTTACACCCAGATCATTTGGGAGGGACTAGCTTTTTTCCTAATGCAACCTTTCTCTTGACAAAAGAAGTGTATGAAGTTTATCAAAAACCTAAGTTGAAAGACTTGATTTTCAAGGAGTTTTTGCCAGCTTCTTTTGAGAAAAATCTAACCATTATCAGAGCTGACCAGCAGGATTCAACATTTCCCTATCGTCCGATTTGTGATCTTTTCGGAGATGGCAGTATCTTAGTTGCTTCTCTTGACGGGCATGCTAGGGGTCAAGCCTGTCTGTACCTTCCAGACTTCAATCTCCTCATTGCAGCAGACCTCTGTTGGGGAATTGACCTCTTACCTTATACCAAGCAGATGCACCTGATTCCTTCCTTGGTTCAGGATAATAAGGCCGATTATATCAGGGGGACAGAGTTTCTGGAGGAAGTCTTAAAGGACGGTATCGAGGTAGTTGTTAGTCATGACCCTATAGAAAGGATAGAGTCAATCTTACATGAAAAAAATAACCTTTCTTAAAACCTTTATCCAAACTCGATGGCTTCATCATTTCAAATCTCGAGAAGCTGTAGAAAACTATCAGAAAAGGCAATTAGCCAACTATATGGACTTTTTAAAGCGAGAGTCGCCCTACTTTAAAAATGGGGTTCCTAGCAACTTTGACCATATGGACAAGGCTTTTATGATGGAACATTTCAATGAGCTCAACACCCAAGGAGTGGATCGTGATGAAGCCTTATCCTTAGCTATTGAAAGTGAGAAGACCCGTGACTTCACTGAACTTAAAGGGGAAGTAGCCGTCGGTCTGTCTTCAGGGACGTCTGGACATCGGGGGCTCTTTATCACAACAGAGAAAGAGCGAAGTATGTGGGCTGCGGCTATCTTGGCAAAGATGTTGCCCAAGGGGCAGCTTTTTGGACACCGCATCGCCTTTTTCCTGAGAGCTGATAATGAACTCTATCAGACCATCAATACGGCGCTCATTCGTCTAGAGTATTTTGATATTTTCAAACATACAGATGAGCATATCGAGCGACTCAACAACTATCAACCAACGATTATTGTGGCGCCAGCCTCGATGTTGATTGAATTGAGCAAGCGTCTCAAGGATGGAGAGTTAGCTATTCACCCACAAAAAATCGTTTCGGTGGCGGAAATCTTGGAAGATAGTGATAGGGGACGGATCGCAGAAACCTTTTCTCTATCCATTATTGACCAAGTTTATCAGGCGACTGAAGGTTTTTTAGCCTGCACTTGCTCAGCTGGCAATCTGCATCTCAACGAAGACATTATCTATGTGGAAAAAGAATATCTGGATGATCGCCGTTTTTATCCAGTGATTACGGACTTTAAACGAAGCAGTCAGCCTGTTTATCGCTACCAGCTCAATGATATCTTGGTTGAAAATCCGGAGCCTTGTCCATGTGGCTCCTGCTATACACGTATTGACAAGGTCGAAGGACGCTCTGACGACATCTTCTATTTTGAAGGACTGGATGGGGGACATGTAACGATCTATCCAGACTTTATCAGGCGCTGCATTCTCTTTGTGGAGAATGTGGGAGATTACCAAGTCAAGCAGCATTCCGAGAAGTTAGTGGAAGTTTGTCTAAGTCAACTAGATGAGGACTTAGAGGCAGCTATTCTAGCTCAATTCCAACTCTTGGCCCAGCAAAAGCAGTTTATAGTTCCTGAAATCCAATTTTCGGATTATCACTGGGATACAAGTCGTAAACTCAAACGAATCCAACGTTTATGAAAGGACAAAAGACAATGACAGAAGTAACAAGACATGTAGAAATCGCAGGTTATGGCATTTGCCTTCCAAAAAATATGGTGCAATTTAAAGACCAGACCCGTTATCGTGTAGTGGAAAATGAAGAAACGCAACTAGATTTAGCAGAAGTGGCTATTCAGAGTGCACTTGAAAAAGCAAATTTAAAAATCGAGGATATTGATTGTCTGGTTTCGGCTAGTGCTGTTGGAGTCCAGCCTATTCCCTGTACAGCAGCATTGATTCATGAGCGCGTGGCAAAAGGACTCTCAATTCCAGCAATGGACATCAATACGACCTGTACCAGCTTTATTTCTGCTCTATCGACTATGTCCCACTTGATTGAGGCGGGTGAATATAATCGTGTCTTGATTGTGTCTAGTGAGGTTGGAAGTTTAGGGCTCAATCCCAAGCAAAAAGAAAGTTTTGAACTCTTTAGTGATGGGGCAGCAGCCTTTATTTTCCAAAAAAGCTATCAGGAAAAAGGGGTTATTGCTAGTCTCCAACGTACTTGGTCAGAAGGAGCACACGATACGGAGATTCGTGGAGGTCTGACTTCTTTTCAACCAAAAGAGTACTCTGAAGCGACTAAGACCAACTATATGTTTGATATGAAAGGTAAGAAAATTCTCCTCTTATCTGCTCGTAAAATCCCAGTCATGTTTGAAGAGTTTCAAGAAAAAACACAGCTAGCCTTGGCAGAAGTGGACTATATCATTCCTCACCAAGCAAGCCGTGCTCTTCCTTTGGTCATGGAAAAACTAGGTGTGGCCGAGGATCAGTACCTCAATCTCGTCACTGACTATGGAAATATGGTGTCAGTCTCTGTACCGTTTGGCTTAGCTTATTCTTTGGAAAATGGACTTATCCAGAAGGGGGATGTCGTCTACCTTATGGGAACTGCAGCCGGTATGACGGTCAATATGTTGGCTCTCAAACTGTAATACGCATCTGAAAGCATAATGGTTGAAACTTCCGCAAGAGTAAAGTGTTGCCATCTAGCTGTGAACTGATGTATACTAATGGAAATAACTATTAACTAGGTGGTCAGAGAGAAGGCTAAAAAAGAAAGGAAATGTATGAAAGCTAGAAAAATACAGTTGCTTATGTCCAAGTATGGCTTTAGTCTTTCGATTATGCTACTTGAACTGTGTCTTGTTTTTGGTCTCTTTCTTTATTTAGGGCGGATGGCTCCTATTCTATGGGTTATTCTCTTAATCTTTATGAGTATGGCGACTATCGTAGCGATTGTCAATCGTTCCATGGCGCCTGAAAGCAAAGTGATGTGGTTAGTGGTAACTTTTGTTCCTATCATTGGCCCCCTGCTCTATCTGATGTTTGGTGAAAGGCGATTGTCCAAAAAAGAAATCAAGCAGTTGGACAAACTTGGTTCCATGCATTTTCGGGAGGATAACAGTAAAGCTCTCCGCCAGAAATTGAAGGAAGATGATAAGGCGGCTTACGGAGTGATCAAATCTTTGTTAAGTATGGATAGTAATGCCGATGTCTATGATAGAACAGATTCACAATTCTTTTCTTCGGGTGAAAGCATGTGGCAACATATGTTGGAAGACCTCAAGAAAGCTGAAAAGTTTATCTTTCTAGAGTACTATATTGTCGAAGAAGGTCTAATGTGGAATAGCATACTAGACATACTAGAGCAAAAGGCAGCTCAGGGTGTAGAGGTCAAGATGCTCTATGATGATATCGGCTGTATGGCAACTTTACCCGGAGATTATACTATTCAGCTTCGTAGTCGAGGAATTGAAGCCCATAAATTTAACAAGGTGATTCCTCGTTTGACGGTGGCTTACAACAATCGGGACCATCGGAAAATCCTTGTCATAGATGGTCAGGTAGCCTATACAGGAGGCATTAACTTAGCCGATGAGTACATCAATCATGTAGAACGCTTTGGCTACTGGAAGGACAGTGGGATTCGCATAGATGGCCCTGGTGTCAAGGCTCTCACCCGTCTCTTTTTGATGACTTGGTACATCAATCGTGGGGAAATCAGCGATTTTGACCAGTATCACTTGGAAAATCAGCCTTGTTCTGGCCAAGGGCTCTGCATTCCTTACGGTAGTGGTCCCAAGCCCATCTTCCGTACCCAGGTAGGGAAAAAAGTCTATCAAAGTTTGATTAATCAGGCTACCGATTCAGTCTATATCACAACACCTTATTTGATTATTGACTATGACTTAACAGAGAGTATTAAAAATGCGGCCATGAGGGGTGTTGATGTCCGCATCGTGACTCCTTTCATTCCGGATAAAAAATTAATCCAACTGATTACAAGAGGGGCCTATCCGGATTTGTTGTCAGCAGGAGTAAGGATTTTTGAGTATAGTCCAGGCTTTATCCACAGTAAACAAATCTTAGTGGATAAGGACTTTGCTGCAGTTGGGACCATTAACTTAGATTATAGAAGTTTGCTTCACCACTATGAGAATGCAGTCTTGCTATATAAAACAGAATCAATCACAGAGATTCAAAAAGATTTTCAGGAGATTTTTTCAGTATCGCAAGAAATTTTCCCTCATACGATAAAAAATAGCTGGTATCAGAAATTGATTAAGGAAATTGCCCAGTTATTCGCCCCTATCTTATAAGAAATCTAGGACTGAGGACACAAGCCAGTCCTATTTTTCTTGCCTTTTACGAATAAGAAGATGTAGGAGGGAAGATGCTAACTCAGAACGAATTAAACTATATCACGACATTTAAACAGACACATTTACACCGATTTCGGGAAATTGAAACCTTTGTGAAACTATGCAAAAAATCACTCAAACAGCCATCGCAAGCTGACAATTCTAGGTCTTTTTGATATACTAAGACAGATAAATTGAATAGGAGAAACGACATGGCTGTATATGGCAGAATCGAAGAAGTATCCGAAACGATACAGAGTAATGAAATTGAAAATAGATTGGATAGGAACCTTGAATCTCATGTAGAAAAAGAAGAGCAGGTAGCTTTCCCGTTTTTCAGACTCATCATTGGAAGTACGATTGCAACGGTTTTTTCTGTGGTGATACCTTTACTTTTAGATATGGTAAGTCCTTCTCAGGCTCAGGATTTGTATATAGGGTGGGCTTTACATCAGGGAGGACAGCTCTACAGTAGCTATTATGCTAGTCACGGTCTTATTTATTACTTGCTACTTTATATTACCCAAGGAGGCATCCTTTTTGCCTTGGTAGAATGG
>CAURHZ010000007.1:0-18143 GCA_963524345.1 uncultured Streptococcus sp. | reverse complement strand
GAATTGGCACGACGTTTCTACAAGGTGCCGGAACACCTAACAATAAGTAAGTCAGCTTGAGGGGATGGTCTTTTTTGCCATGCCTATTTTGGGGACTTACTTAGAGATTAAGTAGGTCCTTTTTGAATATTTTTAATATTTCCCTTAATTAGTGCGGACGGGAGCAACTTCCTTTGGAATTTCATCCCTAATTTTTGAGCCAAAAGTCTCAAAAATTCCGTCATAGACAATAACAAACTTATTGTCTATGATACCACTACAACGGGAAATATTTGATAAGACTCGCTTCGCTCGTACTAGTTTTATCAAATATATAGTACTAGCAAACTGGATCACCATAGAAACATTTAACCAACAAGTAAACTGGCTTTTAGACTTTAGGAGGTCTTATGAAATTATTAGAAGAGCGCATCCTCAAGGATGGGCATATCTTGGGTGATAACATCCTCAAGGTAGATTCCTTTTTAACCCACCAAGTTGACTTTAGCTTGATGCGAGAGATTGGTAAGATTTTTGCGGAAAAATTTGCTTCTGCTGGTATTACCAAAGTCGTGACCATTGAAGCGTCAGGTATTGCCCCAGCCATTTTTACAGCTGAAGCCTTAAACGTTCCCATGATTTTCGCTAAAAAAGCTAAAAACATCACTATGAACGAAGGAATCTTAACTGCCGAAGTTTACTCCTTTACCAAGCAAGTGACCAGCACCGTTTCTATCGCTGGAAAATTCCTCTCACCAGAGGACAAGGTCTTGATTATCGACGACTTCCTTGCTAATGGCCAAGCTGCCAAAGGCTTGATTCAAATCATCGAACAGGCCGGAGCAACAGTCGAAGCTATCGGTATTGTGATTGAAAAATCCTTCCAAGATGGCCGTGATTTGCTTGAAAAAGCAGGCTATCCTGTCCTATCACTCGCTCGTTTGGATCGTTTTGAAAATGGTCAAGTCGTATTTAAGGAGGCAGATCTCTAATGCAAACTCAAGAAAAACACTCGCAAGCAGCCGTTCTTGGCTTGCAGCACTTACTAGCCATGTACTCAGGATCCATCCTGGTTCCCATCATGATTGCGACAGCCCTTGGCTATTCAGCTGAGCAGTTGACCTACCTGATTTCTACAGATATCTTCATGTGTGGGGTGGCAACCTTCCTCCAACTCCAACTCAACAAATACTTTGGGATTGGACTCCCAGTCGTTCTTGGAGTTGCCTTTCAGTCGGTAGCCCCCTTGATTATGATTGGACAAAGCCATGGTAGTGGAGCTATGTTTGGTGCCCTTATTGCATCAGGGATTTACGTGGTTCTTGTTTCAGGCATCTTCTCAAAAGTGGCCAATCTCTTCCCATCTATCGTAACAGGTTCTGTAATTACCACGATTGGTTTAACCTTGATTCCTGTCGCTATTGGAAATATGGGAAATAACGTTCCAGAGCCAACTGGTCAAAGTCTCTTGCTTGCAGCTATCACTGTTCTGATTATCCTCTTGATTAACATCTTTACCAAAGGATTTATCAAATCTATCTCTATTTTGATTGGTCTGGTTGTTGGAACTGCCATTGCTGCTAGCATGGGCTTGGTTGACTTCTCTCCTGTTGCAGCAGCACCACTTGTCCATGTCCCTACTCCACTCTACTTTGGGATGCCAACCTTTGAAATCTCATCTATTGTCATGATGTGTATCATCGCAACGGTGTCTATGGTTGAGTCGACTGGTGTTTACTTAGCCTTGTCTGATATCACAAAAGATCCAATCGACAGCACGCGCCTGCGCAACGGTTACCGCGCAGAAGGTTTGGCCGTACTTCTCGGAGGAATCTTTAACACCTTCCCTTACACAGGATTTTCACAAAACGTTGGTTTGGTTAAATTGTCAGGTATCAAGACTCGCCTGCCAATCTACTACGCAGCTGGTTTCCTGGTTCTCCTTGGACTCCTTCCTAAGTTTGGCGCCCTTGCCCAAATCATTCCAAGCCCTGTCCTCGGTGGTGCCATGCTGGTGATGTTTGGTTTTGTATCTATTCAAGGGATGCAAATCCTCGCTCGTGTTGACTTTGCTAACAATGAACATAACTTTCTTATCGCAGCAGTATCCATAGCTGCAGGTGTCGGACTCAACAACAGTAATCTCTTTGTCAGCATGCCGACAGCCTTCCAAATGTTCTTCTCAAACGGAATCGTTGTAGCCAGCCTACTCGCCATTGTCCTCAATGCAGTATTAAATCATAAAAAGAAATAAGAAAAATTAAAAAGCGGTTGTCAACTTTTCGTTGAAGACCGCTTTTTTGTAGCCTACTTGTTTTAATAAGTATACTTTTTATTCTAACTTATATAATTTCTTTAGACAGATCGCTATAATATTCACTCTTTAATAATGGACTTTCTATGTTAACCTGATTAACTTTCGAATCAACATATTTCAAATTATCTCTAATAATCGAAAAGAACGTTTGACTTTTTAAACTTAGAAATTTTGCATTTATTGCGTCGAACATTTTTTTCAAAACCTTTTTATCAGTTTCATTTTTTACGAATGAATCAATAGCAAATGGCAGACTTGTGATAGATTTACTATCAACCAAGTTCATATAAACAAGAAAAATTACCAATAAATCTTTATTTAAATTTGTTCCACTGCCCTCTAACTTATCAAAATTACGGAATTTTTTATCTGTGATACCTGTTGAACCAATTAGAATTGAAAGTTCATTTTTAAGTGCTTCATACTCTCCTTCAATTGTTTTCGCTCTCTGATTAAGCTCTTTTTTGAGCATCCTTATTTCTTTTGTAATGTCACCAATCAATTTGTCAAGATTTGATTTTTCCAAAGTTTCTTGAATCTCTAACTTTTTTAGTTCAGATAAAACATTTTGATTCACATACTCATCAATATCAGATAATTGTCTCAGTTCAGTTAAACGTTCATGATATTGATTAAACTGTTCTTGTAGATGTTTTATAGCTTCTTCTTTTTCTTGAACTATTCTTTTAGATTTCATAATTTGCTGAGAAATACTATCTATTCGACTCTTGATTGCAAGTTCATTGTCTTCCAGTTCTAAACGTGTTAGGGATTGTTGTCTAGTTAAGATAGAATGGCAATAAACACATTCATGTCTAATTTCAGAAAATCTCTCCTTAATCTTACTTGATAACTTTTTGAGCTCTTCTAAATCTTGATTTAATATATCAAGCTTTATCTTTTCTTTAGATAATTCCCCAGTCTTATCGGTAATTTTTATAGAAAACTTATCTGTTTCGGTAATATAAAAATCTAATTCTTTTTGTAGGTCTTTGAAATCTTTAGGAACTGTCTCAGTAATTTTATTTTTAGTACGGTATGTTTTATATACCGATTGAACCTGATTGATTCTTCCATTTACTAACTCTAATTGCCTTAAATACTCATTTTTTTTACTTTCTTTATCAACGATTTGACTATCAGAGATGCCTAAATAATAATCAAAAACATTTTTGGGAAAATCATTTGATTTATACCGTCCTAAACTTTCAAATGAATCTTTAAATAATTTACCATCCCATGCTTTATCCTGATCAATATACATTGGACTAAAAAGGGCTTCAACAGAAGCTAAACTTGCTTTATCGCTGCTTTTGTTGACTAATTCCAGCCTCATTTTAAGTTTCTCTTGAAACCACAAATAGTATTCTGCAAAGTTTTCAAACAGTTTGACTTCATTATTATCTAAAACAGAAATCACTTTATTATGTCTCTTGATCAAAAATTCATTACCATCAATAAAAACTTCTAATTGGAAAATAAAATTGTCCGCATTCCAACCCTTGGGAAATGATTTGAGGTTTGCTCCTAAGGCATAGTAAATTGATTTAACTAAACTAGATTTCCCTTCACCATTCGTACTACTAACTATTAGGTTTGCTGAATCAGAAAATACAAATTTGTTCGCTTTTTCGTTCTCGTAATCTGCTATTAAAAGACTTTTTATGGTCATCTTACTCATTAGCAATTCCCTCCAAAATATCGCAATACGCCGATATTCCTACAGCATATCTACTGTTTTCTGATAATGTTTCCATTTCAGGTAACATAAATGTTTTAGGTATTAATGTTGTTACCGATTCATTTTCTAAACTATTTTCATCACTGTTCAAAAAATTGACGACAGATTTTTTAGCAGTTATATATTCTAATATAATCTTTTTTTCTTCTTTCTTTATTTTCTCATTCTTAATTTCAGTAAAACCAAATTTATCAAGTTCTTTATCAAATCGTGCCTTTGCAGTTACTTTTTGTAAGATTAAATTTAGCTCTTCTGATGTAATCTTTTTGAGTTCTTTATCTGCAATCGTATGCACTTCTTTTTCAGATTTTTGGACAATTTGCTGCAATAATTCGTTAATAATTACATCATCTCTATTATCAATAGAAACCCTTTGATTTGCCATCTCTCCCTTTAAAAATGTTTTAGCATCGATAATGTTATTATCAAAAGCAGTTTTTACCAAAGCAAAATTATCTACCCTCGGATTATTAACTTCCTTCTTTTGATTATCAGATAACAGCCATGAACTAGAAAAAAGTTCTTCTGTATCTATCTGTTCTTGCATTTCTTTTAAATCGCTTTCTTTAAAATTATATACTACAATTTTATAAATAGAATCGTTTGTCCCTGAAGAAAGATTCTTTTCAAAGATAGAAGGTCGTTCCTTTGTTTCTTGTAATAACTTTTTGAGACTCATATTTTTCTGACCTTTGACCTGTATATAAGCATGATAGCTATCATCATAAGTAACTTCAAAATCCTCATCCGTCTCAACATATATTGAAAAATTGGACTTATTATAGTTTCTAATCGCAACTAAAGATATAACGCAATTTTGATAATTAAAGCCTTTTTGCGCAATTGATCCCCCATTATCTTTTACCATAAAATTTCTCCAACTTACTAAATATTTAAGTCAATAATTTCCGTACTACCAAACAACAAACTTCTTTGCTTATTTTTTATCCTCCAAGCATTACCATGATTCTTACCAGCATACTTGCCCGATGGAGTCGTATAGCCACGCCAGTCATATGTAATTGCGCCTGATTTTATCAAAGAAAGAAAAGTCATAAATTGTGGTGAGCGAGTTAACTCCGCTTCAATATACTTGAATTGACCTACTTCACCGTCCATTTTAGATTCAACTTTCACCCACAAAGTAGCCGGGTGTTTTTTATGCAATTCTTCCTCTAATGCTTTGAATGTCCAAAAAGCAGCTAAGATAGTCTTCTTATTTTCTTGTTTTCGCAGTTCAACAATATTATCTCTATCATTAACTTCCAGATAAAAACCCTGATTATTTTGAGGATTTTCTTCTGAACCTATTGTAATATATAAACTCTTATATCCTAAATGCTTATCTGAATCATAACCATATAAGCGAGCAAATGCTGACACTCTACTTCTATCATTCGTTTCAAACTTTGCAACAGGTGTTCCTTCAAAATCTGGGCGTAGGGTAAATAAGGTATCTAACGTTTTGGAGGATTTTGATTTTAGCTCAATAATTCCTTCAAAATCAGCTTCTTGACTGTTATTGGTTTTAATTCCCAAAAGTGACTCTAGAGTATCCCCGGCATCCTTCGGTGCAATCTTACCTACACCTTTTGAATTTCTATGAAAACCTTGTTTTGCTATGAGTCTGATCCGTGGAATCAATCTATTTAATGAATCTTCGACCTTATCTTGTCCAAATAGCTGTATGATAGTACTGTTTTGAGGAATACTTCTCGTCACATTAAATAGAGTAAGTTCTTTTCGATTGTCTACAGTAATATAGATTAAATCGTTAACATTGATTTGAGATGACCTAATGAACTCTCCCAATCCAGATATCCAAAATCGCTCATCGCCTCTTTTATTGGCTTTATAGAAACTTATTTTCACTTCATGTTGCTGGTCTTCCAATACAAGATTAGCCATTAAATAAACTTTGTCAGTCAATTTTTCGAAATCCAATAAATCATTATCTAACAACATTTTCCTTAAAAAACCATTTGCATCGATAATACTTTTACTTAACATAGTTTGCGTCAGTCTGATAACAGTATAATCATTAGAATTATACTTATGTATAGCGTTGATAACTTCTAATTCGTCGTCATATGGAATAAATTGCATTAGTTTTCTCCTCTCTTAAATAAATCAGCCAGCGAAACTCCCATTTCATCTGCAAGACTTTCTATTGTTGAAAAATAAATATCTGAATATTTACCATTTACAAGATTGCTTATAGTAGACTCTCTAACTCCATCTGAAGTACTCAATGAAAATTGATTCCATCTTCTCAAATATAGCTTGACATTTTGTATAAGAATATTTTGATATTCCTCCACAGAATTAGAAAAAAATTCTTTGGAAGCACTTATCTTGTCGGTCCTAATCAAAAGTTCTGGAAAATTGATTGATAAAGCATTAGCAATCACTACCAAGGTTGAAAGTTTAGGACTATAATTAGTATTTGGAGATAATAATTTGTTAATCGTCTGCCTGCTAAGTCCTGTCTTTTTCGATAACTCACTTTGCGATAGTTTACTCGAATAAAGTAATCGCTCAATATTTTCTTTGATATAACGCTCCATAACAATTCTCCAATTATCATTTTCTTTATTTTATAACTTCCAACATAAATAAAATTCATTTTAGTTTACATTTTTACTGGTTTTATCAAATATTTAACGAATATCTATTATAGGGGAGTAACTCCTGGACTTTTCAATAATTTTCTGATATACTACTAAGGTAGCAAAAACAAAATTCGAGGTAAATTATGCCCTATGCAATAGACTTATTCTGTGGCGCTGGAGGATTTAGCGAAGGAATCCTACAAGCTGGATTTGATATTATCTTCTCCAGCGATAAAAGCCCTATGGTAGAAGAAACATATACAAACCGACATCAACATTTAGGCTTAGTTGACGGGGTTGACACTCACTTTGAACTTGCTGATATAAAAGAACTTACTTCTGACAAAATATTTCAATCAATAAACTCATTGAAATATGGAAATATCTTTGAAAGAGGTTCTGTAGATGTTATTTTTGGTGGTCCTCCTTGTCAAGGATTTAGCCGTCTAGGGAAAAGAGATTCTAAAGACCCTAGAAACATGCTCTTCCATGAATATTTGCGTATCATTAAAGACGTTATGCCGCGTTATGTCGTTATGGAAAACGTAACAGGTATTTTAGATATGCAGATGCTTGACTTTCCAAGCGTACTTGATGATAGAATTTACAAAGGACAGAATTTAGTTCAATCCATTCTTAGAAATGAGTTAGACGAGTTAGGATATACTCTACTTGATGTTCAGGTTCTAAATGCTGCAAACTTCGGTGTTCCACAACAAAGAAATCGAGTTGTATTTTTAGCATACCGTAACGATGTAACTCCTATCGAATATCCAGAAAGTGACAACGATATTCCAAGCGTTACTGTTTATGATGCTTTAGGTGATCTTTATGACGGGGAATTTGATTACGAAACAGATTATTCCGTACAAAGCCGATTAGGAAGAACTCCTAACACTGATGGACAACCTATTATAAATGCTAATCCGTTAAATATGGAATTCTCAAGACATGATGATATTATCACACAACGATTTTCACTATATCAGCAAGGTGAGAACAGAGCAAAAGCTGCTAATAGAATCCAATTGGAAGGATTGGAATTACAAAGAGATTGCCCAAATCTATTCACAGAAAGTTTATTTCAACTTAATGGTAAAACAAACCAACCTATCATTCTAAAGCAACTAAAAAAACAAGATTTGCTTCAAGAAAATTTTCAATCTGAAAAATGGTTACAATTTACAAATCGCCAACTAGGTTTATTGTCTATGAATGATAATGACAACTTAAGAAAACACCATATTTTAAAATCACTTGCTCTTAGATTAAAAACATCATTTGAAGATGCAGAACTCTTTTGGAATGAAATCAAAAATCAGTTGAATACAGAAATCACTGAAAATCAATTTTCAAACATGTTGAGAAATGGAGAATTAACTCCTGCAGCAATTGAAGCAATCTTTACTAAAAAGAGTATTCGAGTTCGTCTTAACCAAGATACCGTTTCTCCAACCATGGTAACATTACCAGATGACTATATCCACCCATTTTTTAACCGTGTGTTGACTGTAAGAGAAATGGCGCGTCTACAATCATTTGACGATAGTTTTGTATTTCTAGGAAAGCGTACTACTGGGGGCGATAAGCGAGCAAAAGAAACACCTCAATTTACTCAGGTAGGTAACGCTGTCCCACCGTTGCTAGCTAAAGCAATTGCTGAACAAGTCATGATAGCAATAAATCAATAACAATATAGATATAGGATTGGGGATTCTCCCAAAAATAAAATAGAACCATTAGTCCAAAAGTGTCATTCTGACCTTTACTGATAGTTCTATTTTTATGATAGTGTGTATACACTATCTGAACTCGCAAAGACCTGAAATCATATTTTTAGGTCAATTCTAAATTTCCCGTGCCAGACACGGTGGATGACATTGTCAGACCACTATTTCATCGGAAGAACACAATAAGAAAAAGAGGTGCGAGCCTCTTTTTTGTTTATCTATATCCTCACCTGTCTGTCTTCTGACCGCTGGCCTGTAACAAACATGGTAAAGGTTGCCTTGCAGACATTTCTGCCTTCTTGATTGGTGATATCGACATCCACTACACAGGTTGTGCGACCTTGATGGACACATTCTCCTTTAATGGTCAGCACATCGTCGAGTTTTCCTGCTTTGAGGTAGTTGATAGAAGATTGGAGTGTCACTCCATCAAGCCCCAGAGATATGACCACCAAACCACTAATCTGGTCACAAAGGGTAAAGAGATAGCCACCATGGGCATTGCCATAGTAGTTGAGCGAAGAGTCCACTACTTTCGTCGTCACCACAACGTGACCATCTCTCATTTGTTCAATTTCGTAATTTTCAAAGGCAGATATAGCATCAAAATGAAAATCTTTCATCGTTTCCTCCTGATATTTCAAACGACACTATCATACTACTTTTTATAGGACTGTGCAAGAAGAAAGCTCCTAGTCTGGCAAAATTCCGACCTGTTCTACAAAGCGCATAAAGGCGACCTGTCCCTGCTCGGTCTGCTTATAAACTCCTGCATCCTCAAGTACACGCGTAAAGATAGCACCCACAGAGTCCTTGACGATTTCAAGGGCTTTTTCTTTATCCGTTAGATCTGGATATTGTGCTTTAAGTTGGTCTGCCCATTCCAGGTGATAGTCGGCAACTGTATCAGCTTCTCCTACAAGATAGCTAGAAACTTGCTCCACTTCTGATTTCAGACGTGGTGGCAAGATTGCCAAGCCCATGACCTCAATTAAGCCGATATTTTCCTTCTTGATATGTTGGACATCCTTGTGGGGATGATAGATGCCATCAGGATGTTCTGGCGATGTCTGATTGTCCCGCAAGACCAAGTCCAACTCAAACTGTCCATCGCGTTTGCGGGCAATGGGTGTGATGGTGTGATGCGGTGTCTCGTCCGTCTCTGCCAAAACCTGCATTGCAGGATCTGAATACTGGCGCCATTCCTGCAAAATCTTATCAGCCAAGTTGATCAAATCCTCTTTGGAATCCGAAGTCAAACGTAGGACAGACATGGGCCACTTGACAATTCCAGCCTTGACCTGCTCAAAACCAGTAAATCGGAAGGTCTTTTGCAAGGGAGCCAATTCCATAGGAAATACGTGACGGCCTCCCTGATAATGATCATGAGTTAGAATAGACCCCCCCACAATCGGCAAGTCAGCATTAGAGCCAGCAAAATAGCCCGGAAACTGCTCTACGATAGCCAGCAGACGCTCAAAGCTCTGACGACTAATGGCCATGGGACGATGCTGACCATCTAAAAAGATACAGTGCTCATTAAAATAAGCATAGGGCGAATACTGGAACCCCCACTCCTGACCCGCCATTTCAAAGCGGATAATTCGGTGATTGCTGCGAGCTGGATGGTTAACCCGACCATGGTAGCCCTCATTCTCTAGACAAAGCTGACACTGAGGATAATTACTAGCTTGCACCAACTTGGCTGCCGCAATCTCTTTGGGATCCTTTTCAGGCTTAGAGAGGTTGATGGTAATTTCAAGTTCACCGTAATCAGATGGAACACGATAAGCAATATTTTTAGCAATGGCCTTGAGTTTGATGTAGTCATTTTTCTGACTGAGTTGGTAAAAATCCTCTATAGATTGCTCAGGAGAGTGGGCGTAAGTTGCCCAGAAGTCATGATTGACCTGACTTGGACAAGGGGTCACCAAGTCCATCAGTTCAGCACCAAGAATTTCACGCGCAGTCTGACTATCCTCAATCGTCTCTAATCGAACGGCTTCCTCAACCAGCTGGTCCTTGAGGTCAATCAATTTATCCAGATCAGTCTCAACTTCCAAAACACCTTCTCCCACTCGTGCCAAGACACGATTGGTCAGGTAGATTCGATCCATTTCCTCAAAAGCACTTTCAGCAATAACGTGTGTTACAAATTTATCTACTAAGGTCACTATAGAGCCTCCTTTTGACTAGTCAAGGACGCGAGTGCCACCTGCAACTTCAGCGATATAGAAGCTTGGAGCGTATCCAATGACTTCCTCGTAGTGCTTGCCAACAGCTTCCTTAAAGGCCTCAACTGTATCTTTTTGCACCAAGGCAATGGCACATCCGCCAAAACCTGCCCCTGTCATACGAGCACCTAGAACTCCTTCTTGTGCCCAAGCTGTATGAACAAGAGTATCCAATTCCAAACCAGTTACTTCATAATCATGCTCTAGGGAAACGTGAGAAGCATTCATCAAACGACCAAATGTTTCCAAATCTCCTGCTTGAAGGGCTACTTGAGCTTTGAGGGTACGTTGGTTTTCAAGCACAGCATGGCGAGCACGTTTCAAACGATTTTCATCTTTAATCAGATAGCTATATTGGTCAAAGGCCCACTCGTCCAATTCACCCAAAGTCTGAATATCTAAAGCTGCTTGCAATTCTTCCACTGCTTTTTCACACTCAGCACGACGTTCATTGTATTTAGAGTCCGCCAATTCACGGCGTTTGTTGGTGTTCATGATAACAACGACATTGTCCTTCAAATCAAGTGGCACCAAGTCATACTCTAAAGTGTTAGTATCTAAGTAAATAGCACGTTGGTCTGCACCCATACCGATAGCAAATTGGTCCATAATGCCAGAGTTGACTCCGATAAAGTTGTTTTCTGTTTGTTTTCCGATTTTAACCAAATCGAGACGCTCTAATTTTAAATCAAAGAGATGCTCTGCCACGACTCCTGTCAAGAGTTCCAATGATGCTGAAGAAGACAAACCAGCACCATTTGGGATATTCCCATAAACATAAAAATCAAAACCTTTGTCAATCACATGCCCAGCTTCTTGCAAGAAATGAAGAACTCCTTTTGGATAATTGGTCCAGTTGTGCTCTTTTTCAAACTTGAGGTCAGCGAGAGGCACTTCGATAATTCCCTTGTCCTCAAAGTTAGCTGAGTAGAAACGCAAGACTTGGTCATCACGCTTGCGAGCTGCACCGTAAGTTCCCAAGGAAATAGCAGCTGGAAATACATGTCCACCATTATAGTCTGTGTGCTCACCAATCAAGTTGATACGACCTGGTGAAAAGAATGTTTGATCTGCTTCTTGACCAAAAACAGCAAGAAAGTCTTTGCGAAGGGCTTCTGCAGTAAGATGTTGTGTCATATGAATTCTCCTTTGACTGTCCGTTAAGTCACCTCAACGTGTAATCGTTTTCTTCTATTGTATCCAAGGGATTTTCCAAGGTCAATCCTTTTTACTAAAATTTTACTAAACTATCAGTAAAATACAGAAAAATATGATATACTAATCTAATCAAGGAGGATTTATGGCTACCTTAAAAGACATTGCACAGCTAGCCTCTGTCTCTATCGCGACCGTATCCCGTGTCCTCAATCGCGACCAGAGCCTATCTGTTACAGAAGAAACCAGACACCGTATTTTAACTGTTGCTGAAGAGCTGGGCTACACCAAGCACCTCAAGACAGGCGAGTCCCACAAACCCAAGCAAAAGATTGCCATTATCCAATGGGTCAGCGAACAAGGGGAGCTGGACGACCTCTACTACTACCAGATTCGCCTAGGCATAGAAAAAAGAGCCCAAGAGTTGGACTATGATATCTTGCGCTATTTCAACGACCATCCTTTTACTCTGAGCGAGGAAGTCATTGGGATTCTCTGCATCGGAAAATTTAGCCGAGCTCAGATTTCTGCCTTTGAGGAATACCAAAAGCCTCTTGTCTTTCTAGACAGTGATACTCTTTCACTAGGACATACCTGCATTATCACGGATTTTTACACTGCCATGAAACAGGTTGTCGATTATTTTCTCAGCCAAGGGATGGACCGCATCGGGATTCTAACAGGCCTTGAAGAAACAACTGACCAAGAAGAAATCATTCAGGACAAGCGTCTTGAAAACTTCAGAAACTACAGTCAAACAAAAGGAATCTATCATGATGAACTGGTCTTTCAAGTAAGCTTTACTGCCCAGTCTGGCTATGACTTAATGAAAGAGGCCATTCAGAACTTGGGAGACCAACTCCCGCCAGCATTTTTCGCAGCCAGCGATAGTTTAGCTATCGGTGCCCTCCGTGCCCTCCAAGAAGCTGGAATCAGCCTGCCAGACCGCGTCAACCTTATTTCTTTTAACGACACTAGCTTGACCAAGCAGGTCTATCCTCCCCTTTCTAGCATCACGGTCTATACTGAGGAAATGGGTCGAGCAGGCATGGATATTCTTAACAAGGAAGTCCTCCATGGTCGGAAAATACCTAGCCTGACTATGCTGGGAACCAGACTGACTTTGAGAGAAAGCACTCTGCCATAACTCAACAAATTAAACATGATAAAAAATCCTAATAGAGAGGCTCAAATCTCCATTAGGATTTTCTTTTTTAATCCATCACAATCATAGACTTAATGGTCTTACGTTCATCCATGTCTTTATAAGCCTGGTCAATATCTTCTAATTTATAACTCGAAGTAAAGACGCGACCTGGATTGATATCACCATCCAGAACGGCTTTTAGTAATACTTGCTTGTCGTAAGTTGTGACAGAAGCTGGACCACCACCGATTATTGTATTTTGAGCAAAGGTAGAACCGAGCGCACGGTTATTGTAATGAGGAACACCAACGAAGCCTAAACGTCCACCATTGTGAAGAACCCCAAGGGCTTGATCTACGGCTGCTTCAGTCCCAACACATTCAAGAGCGGCATCTGCTCCTCCGCCAAGGATTTCACGGACTTTGGCAATACCTTCTTCACCACGCTCAGCCACAACAGCTGTCGCACCTGACTCCAGGGCCATTTGTTGACGGTCTTCGTGGCGACTCATAAGGACAATTTGGGATGCCCCACGCATTTTAGCTGCGATAACTGCACATTGACCAACAGCGCCATCTCCAATGACTACAACTTTGTCACCTTTTTGCACATTAGCAACACGCGCCGCATGGTAACCTGTCGGCATGACATCAGCAAGAGTCAATAGTGACTTTAGCATACCTTCGCTATAATCTGAAGGTTGTCCAGGAATTTTAACCAGCGCCCAGTTGGCATAGTGGAAACGGATATACTCAGCCTGGACACCACCTGACCAGTTGTTACCAGGATGATGATCACACGAGCCATCATAGCCAGCACGACAGGCGTCACACTCCCCACAGCCATGGGTGAAAGGTGCAATGACAAAGTCTCCCGGTTTGACCGTTGTAATAGCCTCTCCGACTTCTTCGACAATCCCGATCGCCTCATGACCGCTATTTCTATGTCCTTCTTCGATTTCGGGATTACGGTAACTCCAAAGGTCCGAACCACAAACGCAAGTACGGACAATGCGAATAATAGCATCATCTGCTTCTATAATTTGCGGACGTTCAATTGTAGCAAGTCCAACCTGGCCTGCCTTTGTATATACTGCTAATTTCATTTAAAATTTTCCTGCCTTGTAAAGTTTAATTTTGAGATTTAAGCGATTTAAAGCCGTCTGTAACTGAGACAAGCGCTCCTCTAATTTTTTCTTTTCGTCTTCTAAAATACCAAGCCTTTCCTCTCGCGTTTCATCTCCCTTTTGGTATAGCGACATATAGTCAACTAAACTGTCCACAGAGACACCCGCTGAACGAAAACACTTAATAAATTCCAGCGCTTCAATATCCTGATCTTGAAAATCACGAATCCCTGTCGCGGTACGAGTAATCGGTGGCACAAGACCAACCCGTTCATAGTACCGAATCGTATCCGCTGAAATTCCCAACAAGTCACTAGCAGATTTAATATTCATACACTAACCTCCTCTCATTTCATTCACTGAGTTCACGCTATGCTAACTCACTTATCTTATTATATAACTTTGAGTTGACTCCAAGTCAAGCATTTTGCATCTAATCGAAAAATCTTTTATCATTAGCAATCATATATATGGAGTTTATACAATGCTCTTAACTTACCAATCTTTTAAAATATCTAAATAATAAAGAAAATACTCTATTCCAAATAAAATAATACCCAATCATTTTTCCTAATGTTGATGCTCCTGACTCCGCTCCAAGTCACACACCTTTCGCTTATGGGCTAGGTGGGTTGCTAGGTCTTCATCAACCTCAATGGTGACGTTTTGAAAACCACAATCTTTGAGGAAAATTCGAATAGATTCTTTACAAGCTTCCATATTTCCCACTTCTTTTATACAAACATGGACAATAGCATTTTTTTCCAAACCATCCATAGTCCAGAGATTAAGCTGATTAAGGCTAGCCACATTGTCCAATCGCTCCAGGCCACTCTTTACTTGCTTGATATTAATACCTTCCGGCACAGCATCCAAAAAAATCTTGACTGTAGACCAAAAACGTGGAAGGGCTTTTGAAAGAATAAAGAAAGAAATGACAAGGGACAAAAGCGGATCTAGGATATACCAATCCGTAAATCGAAGAATAATGGCCATCAAGATAACAGCCACCCAACCCAAGGTATCTTCCAGAAAATGCAGACTCAGAATAGACTCATTCTTTGTCTTTCCCTTACTAACCACTAGACTCGCTAACACATTAATAGTAATCGCAATAATCCCTAACCAGAGAATCCCCTCGTCATTGACTGGTTGCGGATTTAAAATCTTCGTAACATTTTCCAAAATGACTAGAACAGATCCTGTCATGAGTATTATCGCTGTTACCAAGGCTCCTAGCAGACTAAACCGCTTATAACCCAAGGAGTACTGATTATCTTCTTCACGATTAGAGATGGTTTCTAGAAAAGCTGATATTCCAATTGCAATCGCATCTCCCAAGTCATGCACAGAGTCAGCAAGAACAGCGCTCGAACCAAATACTCCACCTGCAATAAACTCGACAATAGCATAAGTCAAATTTAAGAAAAAAGCTAGCCAAACAGCATATTTTGCCTTCATATTTCTCATTCCTTTGTTATAATAGATTCATGAACATCTTGTTCATTATCATTATCCACTAAAACTCAAAGAAAGGATAGAAGCAAAAGGTCAGCTTTATTCAGTTCTGAACAATTTGCCTCAAGTGTCCATATGACTAAGATTGACCGCCGTATCAGTAAAACAAAAAAAGCCATCTATCAAGCTTTTCTACAACTTTTGAATGCTAAGGGCTACGAGGCCACTACTGTTCAGGATATCATTGATCTTGCAGATGTGGGACGTTCCACCTTTTACTGTCACTATGAAAGCAAGGAGCTGCTTCTAGACGAGCTCTGTCGCTACCTCTTCCATCATCTTTTTGAAAGAGAGCAAGCCATTTCAACCGAAGATTACCTTGCCCACCTCTTGCTGCATTTTCAGAAAAATCAAGACCATATCACCAGTCTGCTATTCTCCAAAAATGACTACTTCCTCCGTCAACTCCAGAGAGAGCTGGAGCACCACGTCTATCCCATGCTGGCTGATGCATTAAGAGAAGCTCACCCAAATCTGCCTGCTTCTTATCTCCAACACTTAGTTGTTACCAACTTTATCGAGACATTGACCTGGTGGCTCAAAAAAGGGCAAGATTTCACAGAACAAGAAGTGGTCCAGTTTTATCTAGACCTTCTCATTCCTAAAAATTGAATACAGAGTAGAGCTCAGTTGCCTTATGCAAAGGCTACTGAGTTTTTATCTTTTCAATAATAAAAGAGGACCTACTGATCCTCTTTTTCATTATCTCAATTCCTTGATTATCAACTCTATCTGTTTTAACCGAAAACTCAAAACAGCACTTTTAAACATCTCTTCTTAGTTATGTAAGTCAGTATTCTGCTTAGCAGCCTTGTTCCACTGATACCACCCAACTAGACTATTGATGAGATAAATTAGGTATTTCCCTTGGATTTGCAGGCTTTCTCCCCACCAGAGATAGATTGAAAAGACATTGGTAGCTGCCCAGAATATCCATTGCTCACGGTAAACGGCTGTCATGAGGATTTGCCCAACCCCATTAGTCGCATCAGTGATGGAATCACGATAAGGACGATTGGCTCCGATAGACTGATAAATGAATCCAAATACCAACCACCAAAGAACACTAATGGAAAGATACTTGGTCCAACCCTTGCCGTCCAGCTTACGTGCGACAAACTCTTGCTTTTCTTTCTTGAACTGTGCTTGGTAGATCCAAACCAAGAGACCAATTGGCTGCATAATTGTAAAATAGAGAGTTGTTAAAACCTCACCATAGAAGCCTTTTTGAAGGGCAAGCACCAGATAAATGATGGAATTAATCAAACCAAATAGGTAGTTACTAGCACGACCTTCAGCTTCTCAAAGAGCAGAAAAAAGGTTAGTAAGGCTTGAGAGATGAATCATTTTAAAGGCAAACAATTCCAACAAGACGTCATCATTGTCGCTGTTGGTTATTACCTACGTTACAATCTGAGCTATCGTGAAGTTCAGGAATTGCTTTATGACCGTGGAATAAATGTTTGTCACACTACGATCTATCGGTGGGTTCAAGAATACAGTAAAATCCTCTATCATCTCTGGAAAAAGAAAAATAAACAGTCCTTCTATTCGTGGAAAATGGATGAAGCCTATATCAAAATTAAGGGGCGTTGGCATTATCTCTATAGAGCGATTGATGCGGACGGTTTAACATTGGATATCTGGTTACGAAAGAAACGTCGAGCAGACGATAACAGCTATAAGTTAGAAGATACCGCCTATCAAGAAGATAAAGCACGCAAAGCAGAAACCGAAGATAGGCTAGCTATTGAAGCAATGAAAAGCAAGTACACCACGCTATTGCTAGAAAATATGTTGCTAAGTCCGTTTGAAATGCAAGATACAAAAATCATGGCAGGATTGCAAGTCCATGTTTACCCCCTCTATGACGAACTGAAAGAATTAGGAGGGCTAAATAGTGTCAAAGACCACTTGTCTTATGTTGCCAGCAGACGTGAAGAATATTCTAAGCATAATATCGCACGCTACCTCAAAAAAGCCATTGAACAATATCTACCAACGGTTAAAAGGCAGGACTTAAACCATGAGTGAAGACTTAAAAACGATCAAAGAGCTGGCGGATGAGTTGAGTGTTACAAAACAAAATATTCAATATCACTACCAAAGGTTACCAAAAGAATTACAGCTTAAAAGTTCCAATGGGTCTAATCTAATAAATTCTAAAGCAGAAAAAATAATTTTAGGTAAAGTAGAAAGTAGTAGCAAATCAAATACCAAAGACCAACAAATAAGTAGCAAAGACCAACAAATAAGTAGCAAAGACCAACAAATAGAAAAACTAACTAATTTGTTAGACCAGTAACAACGATTAGCCTTGCAAGATAAAAAGTTGCTAGAAGAATACAAGGCGGAAAATGATAACTTAAAAGCCCTCAAAATGCACTCACAGGAAACAGAATTCAAACACTTAGACAATCAATATAAAGATGAAGTGAACGCTCTTAAAGAGAAGTTGGAAAATTTGCAGGAACAAATCAAAGATCAAAAAAGGATAGAAGAACAAGAAAAACCAATAAAATGGTGGGGACTATGGCGAAAATAGATGATTCAGTTAAAAAGAAAGTTCCAGAATTGCGATTTA